>JAITDQ010000160.1 GCA_031282485.1 Tannerella sp.
ATTCTACAGGAATATTATTAATATCAGCGGGATGGGCCCACCATGTCAGATAAAGTCCCATATTAAGATAACGCGGAACATTTGTCGCGTTATGAAAAGCCTCAGCGTCAAAATATACAGTTTCGCCTTGACCTTGCGTAGCATCTCCACCCCAGTTTATCAAGGGCACCACAGTGTTTGATGCCGTCGTATATTGAACTGACCGGCCGGTAGTACCACTCGTCGATCCTACATAAAGAGAATTCCAATTTGATGGTTTATTAAGACGGGGATCATTATGTAAATCTCCATACCCTACCGGCATATCCTCAAAGGGTGTTCGCGGATCATTACCTTCAAATAAATATGCAATATCCACATCAAGACCAAGCGTAGGTCTCTTACACCATTGTATATCCAGCACAAAGAATTTAAATTCCGGTATATAAACAAATTCATTTTGAAGAATCTGTACCGTAACTTTATAATCAGGATCATTAGAATGATGAATCGTAACAGTTCCGGGGCGGTCGGTATTCGTACTGTTATGCTTAACTTTCGCTTTCAATTTGGCGCTCACCTCGTCGTAAACCATTGACTCAATCCAGTCGCCGGTAAAACTTTCCACGACAAATTTCCCTTCTCCTCCATAGGCAACAATATCCGGAATATAGACCGTTGTATCGGCGCCGACCGGATTTCCTATATAAAGTGGCTCCGGTACGGATAAAAATAGATTTTCAACTCTTACGGATGTGGACTTCGGATTCTCGCCAACCGTTGTTAGTTTGGCGACGCTACTGCCAAATACATTAAAATCCATCTGCGATGTTTTTCTTGTCAAAGTGAGGGAGGAGGCTTCTCCCGCGTTTCCTCCGCTTTGGGGTGACGTAGCCACGGCACAACCGGCGCCATTAAAAGTCCAGGGATGCGTACTCTTAACCGTAACCGCCTGACTGGGATGAGCCGGAGAAAGATAAACAATCGACGGGGAAGCGGATATCGTTCCGTAATCCACTTTCGTCATAATTTTATATACCTTTTGTGCACTCAATTGCCTGTTAACATCTTTGGTTAAAGTATATTCTTCTCCGTCAACCGTATACTTTATAATGGCTTTATTCATATATGCGGGGTTAACTACAAGATAGGCCTTCAAGCTATCCGTAGAGTTTCCCGGCATATGTGCATCTTCAAGATTAAGTACGATCGAATCGCTTTTGGTTACACTCGAAAAGGCAGGAACATTGTTACCGGTAAGATTCATAGTAAAATCCCCCGACAACGTAGCCCCGTTACTCTCCTTAAGAACTATTTTTGTCAGCGGTTTACCATATACTTCCGGGAAATCGGACTTAAAACTTATTTCAAAAACACAGGTAGTATGAATGAAATCCAAAAAGAGATAACCATTATATACCGCTGCATTAGTACGCGCGTACATAAAGGCGTTCTTTCCGATATGTCTGCTATTATCACTTCCTCTTTGTGTCTGAACGGTTTGTAGAGTATGATGTATACTGTTTGCCGCTGTTCCGACCTCGCTTTTCCATGGATAATAAACGGAAAAATTATGTGAGCCGCTACCCCAGTTTAAATCCGAGTTGAACACACCGGTATTTTGTCCCACGAAATACTCATTCAGTATTGCCCTTTCATTTATAGCTGCCGGAACCGTACTGTTACAGAAAATCCCTATTTGATCCCCTTCCTGCCATAAAATTTTCAGATCGGGACCTAATGATGTATAGGTGGTAATGATATTCTCATTCACTCTAAACGTCGGGTTATCAAATATTTCTGATGCCACATTATCTTCCTTCTCCACGAACGAATCGGCGCAGGAACTTAACACACAAAAAGCCATAACAATAAAAATGCTACTGACATAATATAAAAAATTTCTTTTATCTCCTGTTTTCATAATCCAAATCTCCTTCTAAATATATTTATATTTTGTATTTTGTAATTTTCGTATTTTTGTTGCAAAAAAAAAGTTTTTCATAATCCGGCTACAAAATTATTTTATCTTTTGGAAGTCTTTGCTATACCCGTCTATACATATAAAGAAACTGCATTATTCAAAAATATACACTTCCAATAACGGTCGCTACAAATATATACAAAACCCCTTAAAATGGCCTATGCAATTCTATACAAACACAAACATGAGCTTTTTACGGGCACATCAGGTTTGCCGAATCAACAGCATGACGCATATAAATGACGACTTGATAAATACATTCCGCCAAAACCGCTTAAATTCCATTTATTTGAAATTATTAAATTATTTTGGAAAACAAAAATGCGTAGGAATTTGAAATCCGTTATTTTTTTTATATTTTTGTGGCTTCAAAAATTATTCTGTCATGAACAAAAGCATCTCTATGGTAATATTTCTGTTTTCCTGTTTCTTTTTGTTTTCGCAGGAAGACGCAGTCGTGGTTTACTCAAATAACGAGGTAACCCTGGATTCTTTTGCCGTTATCATGAATAACGCCAATATACCCTACAAGGAAAAAATGGATATTTTTTACAGGTGTAATTACAAGAGAAACCTGCAACAGGAAAAACAACTGTCGGTAGTAAACAAGTTACTGTCGGAAAGCAAAAGAAGAAAGGATATAAACGGAACTTTATACAACTATATCTGCCTGGCCGATCTTTATCGTGAGTTGGATAATAACGTATTATTCAACGTATATATAGATTCGGCGGACATTTATGCCGAAGATGCAACTCATCCTTTAGCCCTGGCGCAATACTATTACACAAAGGGAACACAGGCGATAAATGTACCTTACGGGAAAAAAGAAGGTTATAAACAGTTCGAAAAAGCTCTTGACTGTTATGGACGGTTAAGCCGGGACACGTATATCATAAGTTATTACATATATAATATAGCCGTTTATACGGCAAACCAGCCGGATACCATATTTGCAAAAAGACTTATCCGGAAAGTGGAAAACATTCTGCAAAAAGATAATCCGTCTTTTATTGATTTCGCGCTGAGTACGATGAAATCGGACTTGTACAGCACGTATTTTGGCGCATCCCAACAGGAGAACATGCTCGATTCCGCCATTTTTTACGAAAAGAAACGCCTGAGCCTTTTCTATTCGGACGATAATCATTTACCCGACGGCCTGGATTATGACATCCTTCAGTCGTACCTCCTGATAGCCGAATATTGTTCCTTAAAAAAGGAGCCTGACTGGAATTATATAAACGAATGTATCGAAAAAGCCAAATCCTTCGGGTACACAGACGATTCGTATATCATGTGCCGTATCAAATATACGGAAGCGATTTGCCTTTATGAACAAAAAAAATATAATGAGGCGGAAAAACGAATTATCGAGGCCGAAAACTATTTATCACGGCAAATAGAAGAAGGTGGCGCCATGTATCCTCCGGAAACTTTTTATTCCGACGAGGCCGTTCATGCCGATCTTCACAGCCGGATCCTGTACTCAAACGGTAATTACAAGGAAGCGCTTAAATACAACCGGATTAAAAACGACTTGAAAGTAAAAATACGCGACGTCGAAACACGCGAACTTGAGTACCTTTATAATACGGAAAAGGAAGAACGTAAAATCGAACAGTTAAAAATCATAACCACCAATCAGATAAAAACGATAAGCATGCTGGTATTGATCACGCTTTTGCTCATCGCAACAATCGGACTGCTTATCTTCTGGTTTTACGCCGTAAAAAAAAGCTTGAAACGCCGTTCCGCATTGATAAAAACCGAAAAAGAAGAAGCGGAACTCAATCTTAGAATTAAGGAAGAACAGTCCGTCAAAGCGCAACTGGAAAAATACGAAGTGTTATCGGATTACCGCTTAAAGGAAATGGAACTTGAAGGCAAAAACAAGGTTATGGAACAACTGTTGAAGGATAAGGAAATCCTTGACAAACAAATAGAAGCTTACATGCAAAAAATAAATGAATATGAACGCATAAACGATGAAAAACAGGAATATGTAAAAACGGAAGAACCTCTGATCAAACTCGTAAACGAGGACATACAGAGATTAATTGTCAAGAAACTTCCCGACAAAAAAGACTATGTCGAATCATTATGCCGTATCGGCGAACAATTTATTTCCGTACTTAAAAACGCATACAGCGGAAACCTGTCCATCCCGTATATCAAATATTGCGTATGTTTCGCAATAGGCATGGAAATCGGGGAAGTTTCGGAATGTTTTTCCATAGAACAGTCCTCCGTACACATGGTGAGATACCGGTTAAAGAAAAAATTCGGACTGGATAACAATGACGACCTCGATGTTTTCCTTCGCAAGATGAACAACGCCTTGTCATCTACCCGGATTTTGAAGGCGCTTTGAACCGGACGGAAATGTGACGAACTCCTCCGGGGAAACGCGATTGTCATGTCAGCTTAACCCCATGTAACGGAAACGGGCACAATGACGCTAATACTGTTTCAGTAAAAACGACGGATTCACCCGCATGCAAACGCCTATGGAAAAATTAGTATTATTGCCGAAAGCGGAAGGCGCATACAATCCTGTTTCCGACGAATACATTTCTCCCGACAGAAAATAATACGCTTCGGCCTTAATGCCAAAGGCAAAACCCGTATTTATCGGATATATATAATCTGCCCCCAAATAAAGCAGCTGCGGCTTTTCGTACAACATGTTTTCTTCTTTTGTCGATACCGACCCGTAAAAAGCGCTGCCGAACATGGGTACGAAATTCTTACACGACCAGTAAGACGCTCTGATATTAAAATCACGCAATTGAACAGCCAGTTTGGCATAATAGCCGTTTCCCCGTTCCGGTAGCGGCTCCCGTTCGGACGCATCGCCGGCGCCGGACGAACTGCCCCGCCGTGCAGACATCCGTCCTTTGGGAAAAATATAACCGGCTTCGTCTATTTCTACATTTATATATTTAAGAACATTCCGGTTAATATTCCACTTAATCCCTGCGCCGACAGCACCATTCATCACGGTCTGCACATCTTCGTTCGTTATGTCGATCTCCCCTCCCTTGTGTTGTGCCAGACCCTGTAAGTGGAAATAAACATGCAACGGCGATTTTTCATCGTTCGCCTTAAAACGCGCCGTCGCTCCCGTTACGAATGACTCTTGATTCGTATCCAGCTTATATATATATGTAAGCCAGTCCACCCACATGTCAAAATCGAGCCATTTCGTATTATAAAGCATCTGTAAACCCGATTCGGGATCGGACGTCAAATTCAGTTCGGGATTATATAACGGCTCTATCAAACAATGATTCGACCCGCCGTAAAGATCGCCTATAACGATATTGACATGCTCCGAAAGGGCTACTTGCGCCCTGAAATACGGCAGCACATGCATATTACGTGCGTAATCCTGTCCGTTCCACTTCGAAATACCCTTATATGCAAATGCCGGATACTTCGTAGTGCCCCAAAACCAAATGGAATGGATGCCGGTTTCCATTTTCAAATTGGTAAAAGGACAGTAAGAGGCTTTCAGTTGCAGCCAGAACCCCGGCAGCGTATAACCTTTCTGTACCGTCGAATTAAATTCATTATTCTTAAAAAAGGACAGATTATCCACTTCGATAGCCAAACGGCCTCTGTGAAGGGTGTCTATCCGGTAGTCAGACCTGTATAAACAGTCTGTCATTTGCGCACAAACGTATTGCCTGCCGGAAAAAAACAATGCCGCCACAGACAAAAAACATGCATTAAATACAACTCTTCTCACTTCAAATTTCAACATTCCATTGCTTTCTATTGTACCGTAATATCATCAACAACTCAAAAAGAAGTGCAAACATAAAAAAAATTTACGTATGGTCATGTCTTATTGTCAGAAAATTACGTTTTAATAGTTATAAAACATGTTTTAAAACATCTTTCGCAGATGCATCATATCAAATAATAACACTAATTTTACGCTCAATTTTTAAACAGTATCGACGATGAATGAACAAACGCTTTCCGGTCTGCTTTTAGCTGACTTTCAAAAGGTAGTAGACGGAAAAGAAACGATGATGTGCGCGCTTACAAACAAATGCGGTTCGGAAGTAACTATTCTGAATTACGGTGCGAAAATCGTATCAATCACGGTTCCCGATAAAAACGGGAAACAGGTTGATGTTGTCACCGGTCATCAATCCATTGATGACTATCTGGCCTCCGAAGAACCTTATTTCGGCGCAATATGCGGACGTTATGGGAACAGGATCGCCAAAGGCGCTTTTACGCTGGACGGCATTGTTTACGACAAACTGGCTGTCAATAACGGCCCCAACAGCCTGCACGGCGGAATCAAAGGCTTTAACGCCGTCGTGTGGGATATGAAACAAATTGACGGACAAACGGCAGAACTCAAATACACGTCCCCGGACGGTGAAGAAGGATTCCCCGGCCGGCTGGATACGACCGTCACGTACCATCTTACGGATGATAACAGCATAATTATATGGTATCGTGCGGTAACGGACAAACCTACCGTACTGAACCTCACGAATCATTCCTACTTCAATCTTTCGGGAGCCGGAGACCCTTATATTGGCGACCATTTACTGACAATCAATGCCGATTTTTATCTTCCGACGGACGAAACATCCATCCCATACGGCCCAAAAGAAAAGGTAGAAGGTACGCCAATGGATTTTCGACAGCCTCATGCCGTGGGCGAACGTATAAACGATGATTTCGAGCCGCTTATATTCGGTAAAGGATATGATCATACATATATATTAAATAAGAAGGAAGAAAACAAACTGTCTTTCTGTGCACGCTGCGTTTCTCCCAAAACAGGGATTGCCATGGACGTGTATACGACAGAACCCGGCGTACAGTTGTATACCGGAAACTGGATGACCGGCAAACTGATCGGGAAAAACGGACAGCGTTATCCCGAACGATCGGCGTTATGCCTGGAAACGCAACATTTTCCCGACAGCCCGAACAAACCGGAATACCCGTCGACCGTGCTTCGCCCGGGCGAAGTATTCGAAAGTCAAACCGTATATCAATTTTTAATAGAAGAATAGAATTATAATAATATCAACAACTTAAAAATTAATCTCTATGACTAACAAACAAGACAAAAACTATCTTTTGCCCATCATTATGATGATCCTGCTCTTTGGTATGATTTCATTTGTAACCAACTTGGCAGCGCCGATGGGTATTGTATTGAAAAACCAGTTTGGCGTTTCCAATTCGTTGGGAATGTTGGGTAATTTTATGAACTTCCTCGCCTATGCCGTAATGGGAATACCTTCGGGTATGTTACTGCAAAAGGTGGGCTACAAAAAAACGGCGCTAATAGCCATAGCAGTCGGTTTCGTGGGTGTAGGCATCCAATTTCTGTCGGGAGTGGCGGGAAGCTTTTACATCTATCTGTCGGGCGCATTCATCGCCGGTTTCTCAATGTGTATGCTCAATGCAGTCGTTAATCCGATGCTTAACACGTTGGGCGGCGGCGGCAAAAAGGGTAATACGCTAATCCAGGTCGGCGGCTCGTTCAACTCGCTAATGGGAACGCTGGTTCCTCTGCTGGTGGGACTTTTAGTCGGAAACGTGGCCAAAGCGTCTATCCCCGATGTTAATCCCGTACTGTTTATTGCGTTGGGTATCTTCGCGCTGGTAGGCATTGTGCTCTTCTTTGTGAACATTCCCGAACCGGAATCGACGATCAACCGGGTTGCCAAAGGCGAGAAATCGCAGTACAGTCCATGGTCGTTCCGCCATTTTGTGCTGGGAGCCGTCGGTATATTCGTATACGTTGGCGTCGAAGTAGGCGTACCGGGTACGGCAAACCTCTTCATGACTTCCTTTACAACCGAAGGGGCAAAAGAAAAAGTAGCCGAATACCAAAAACAACAGGCGGATGCTTCATATCTGGCCCAACTCAAAAACGAGGATGAGGCGAATAAAAACAACAAATCATACGAATCCAAAATCGTGAGCAAGAATACAAACGAAAGCGCACAAAAAATACTCGACGGCAAAACACAGCCCGGCCTCGGAATAGCCACCGGAACAGCCGGCGGTGTAGTCGGGTTCTACTGGCTTTTGATGCTCATCGGACGGTTGATCGGCGCCGCTATCGGATCGAAAGTGACAAGCAAGACGATGTTGACGGTTGCATCCGGCATCGGTATCATTTTAGTGCTTGCCGCGATTCTTTTGCCTGTGAGCAGAACCGTATCCATGCCGGCATTCGACACGGGCGGCGGAACGCTTTCGGCCGGATTGGTTGAAGTGCCGATTACGTTCCTGTTCCTCGCACTGGTAGGTATCTGTACTTCGGTGATGTGGGGCGGCATCTTCAATCTGGCCGTAGAGGGATTGGGTAAATACGTGGCACAGGCATCGGGTATCTTCATGATGCTGGTTGTCGGCGGAGGTATTATTCCTTACGTACAAAACCTGATTGCCGACATAGCAGGGTTTATGCCGAGTTACTGGCTGCTGCTGGCCGGTCTTGCCTACCTGCTGTTCTACGCTGTGATTGGATTTAAGAATGTCAACAAAGATATTCCCGTTGAGTAATTTAACAAGTATTTTTCCGGCGTCTTACGCATCAAACGCAGGACGCCGGATTTTATTAAACAATATAAATTATGGATATAGAACACGTAAGAAGTCGTTTCATTAAACATTTTGACGGAAGCACAGGATCGGTTTATGCTTCGCCGGGACGCATAAACCTGATTGGAGAACATACCGATTATAACGGAGGTTTCGTCTTCCCCGGCGCTATTGATAAAGGCATGATTGCCGAGTTAAAAACAAACGGTACAAACAAAGTCCGCGCCTATTCGATAGATTTGAAAGATTATGTTGAATTTGGACTGAACGAAGAAGACGCCCCGCGTACAAGCTGGGCAAGATACATTTTCGGCGTATGCCGCGAAATCATCAAACGCGGAGGCAAAATTGCAGGGTTTAACACCGCATTCGCCGGAGACGTCCCCCTCGGCGCCGGAATGTCGTCGTCGGCAGCGCTCGAGAGCACGTACGCTTTTGCCCTGAACGACATGTTTAACCTCGGCATAGATAAATTCGAACTGGCTAAAATCGGTCAGGCTACCGAACATAACTACTGTGGCGTAATGTGTGGTATTATGGACCAGTTCGCCTCTATTTTCGGTAAAAAAGGAAGCCTCCTCCGTCTGGACTGCCGTTCGCTGGAATATGAATATTTCCCGTTTGATCCCAAAGGTTACAAATTAGTATTGCTGGATACGCTGGTGAAACATGAGCTGGCATCATCGGAATACAATACGCGCCGTCAATCGTGCGAAAAGGTTGCAAAAGAACTGGGCGTGGAATTTTTGCGGGATGCGACGATCGAACAGCTTCAGGCTGTCAAAGGCAAAGTCGATGATAAGGATTATATACGGGCGGAATACGTAATCGAAGAAGTACAGCGCGTTCTTGACGTTTGCGAGGCGCTTAAAGCCAACGATTATGAAACCGTAGGCCAAAAAATGTATGAAACGCATTACGGAATGAGCAAGTTATACGAAGTCAGCTGCGTCGAACTGGATTATCTCAACGATCTTGCAAAAGAATACGGCGTCACCGGGTCGCGCGTAATGGGCGGCGGTTTCGGAGGATGTACCATAAACCTGGTAAAGGACGAACTTTATGCCTCTTTCATAGAAAAAGCAAGAGCAGGTTATAAAGATAAATTCGGACGTTATCCGAAAGTCTACGACGTCGTAATAAGCGACGGCGCCCGGCGACTGGCTTAGGAAAGCATAATTACAAGACGTGCTCCGATCATAAATATTTTTTTTGTACAGTACTTCTACATCTTGCAGAAGTACTGTATTTTATTACTTTACAGTGATCACGTCCGACCTGCCCCGGAAAATATTCCTGCAAAATCATGAAAGACAGGATTCTAATATAAAAAACATAACGAAAGAATATGAACGGCCAGGAACAGGTAATAATCGACTTGTTGAAAAACGGGGACAATCGTGCATACAAATATCTGTACGACCACCATTATGCCATACTTTGCCGTATCGCGTACGAATTTCTGAAAGACGATTTTCTTGCGCAGTCTGTTGCGGACGATTTGATCATGCATATTTATGAGAACAGGGAATCGCTGACGATCACTTCTCCCATCAGAACCTATTTGGTGCGAGCCGTTAAAAACCGGTGCATCAATCACCTTCAACTGGAGCGCGAAAAGAAGGAAATATCTTTTTCCGCCCTGGAAAAGCCCTGTCCTGATCTCCCGGATGCGGACGAATATCCGCTCGCAAACCTTATTGAACGGGAAATGGAAGATGAGGTAAAGAACGCCGTAAACAAACTGCCGGCAGAGTGCAGGGTTGTTTTTGAAAAAAGCCGCTTCGAAGGGAAATCATATCAGGAGATTGCATCTGATTTGAATATTTCGGTCAACACGGTGAAATATCACATTAAGAACGCTTTAGCAACATTGCGAAAAAATCTTGCGGAATATTTGTGATTTTTTTTTCCGTTTTCACTACCCTGTTCCGTATTTTAACTGTTATATATATGTATGATAAAAAATAATTCACATATCAACGAACTGCTTGCCGGTTATTTCTCGGGAAACCTGACGGCAGAGCAAACAAGCGAAATCAATGACTGGACTGCCGTTTCGGAAGAAAACCGGCGTTATTTAATGTCCATGCGGAATATATGGTTCTCTTCGCTCGTCGCGGACACGTCGCACTACGATTCGGAAAAAGCCTACGGGAGATTCCTGAACCGGAAAACAGCTGTCGACGGAAAGACAAAGACGCCGGGAGTTAAACGCCTCGCATGGAAAATAGCCGCCGCTGCGGCTACGCTGTTCATGATCTCGTACATTTCATTCAAACAGGGAAGCCGTCATTTCGAAAACGCTTTGACGGACATTGTCATCGAAACGCCGTGGGGCGCAACGACAAAGACGTTTCTGCCGGACGGAACACTCGTATGGTTGAACGCAGGATCAAAAATCACCTGTTCGCAGGGATTCGGCATAAAAGAACGGGACGTACGGCTGAGCGGCGAAGGATATTTCGAAGTTGCACGAAACGAACGCCTGCCATTCAATGTCTTGACGGATGAACTGTCGGTCAGGGCGCTCGGTACGAAATTCAATTTCAGGAATTACAGCGACGACGACGAAGCCGAAGTCAGCCTTCTCGAAGGAAAAGTGCGGATAAACAACAATATCAATAAAGGAGAAAGCATGAATATCAATCCCGACCGGAGAGTGTTCCTGGATAAAAAAAGCGGCAAAATGCTCGTTTCCAAAATAAACGCAGACAACACGGCGGAATGGACAAACGGTTATGTCTTTTTTGACGAAGAATTGCTCGGCGATATTGCGAAAAAACTGGAACGAAGCTACAACGTGAAAATCATCCTGGAAACGCCGGACATGAAACAGCTGCGTTTTTACGGCAATTTCATCCGTAAAAAACAATCCATAACCGACATACTCGACGCGCTGGCGTCAACCGGCAAAATGAAATACAAAATGCAAAACAGCGAGATCGTTATAAGCCCGTAGAAAACGCCGGCAAGCCGAAGACATGGCTAAAAGAGTATCCGACCGGCGCCATACACAACCGGTCGTTACCGAGTTTGAGTTTGAGTTTGATGAATACGCTGTTGAAGATACGCAATTAAAGTATAACAAATCTTAGTCCCGGTAATACAGCACAGGCAATATAAAGTTGAGATGATAGAAATATCCCCCACCCTCATTTTATATGTCGCACCTGCATATAATATAAATATCACATTAAAAACATTTTAGCGACATTGCGAAAAAAAACTTGCAAAATAATTGTATTTTTTTCCCGTTTTCACTACCCTGCTCCGCATTTTAACTGTTATGTATATGTATGGAAAAAAATTATCCACATATCAACGAACGGCTTGCCGGTTATTTTTCAGGTAACCTGACAG
>JAITDQ010000288.1 GCA_031282485.1 Tannerella sp.
CGTATCGGCGATTTGGCGACGGTGTTCTCAACGGATTACTTGCTTCGCCTGCCGGTGATTTTTGCCGTGAGCTATGTGGTCTTTGCGCTGGGGTATGTTATGCAGGGGAAGTCGCTAAAAGATACGTTGGGTTATATCATCATCTTCCTGTTAGCCGCAGTCGCTTTGATAATCGGCGGTAACCGCACGATCAATCACTGGGGGCTGGAAAGCGTTATTTTCAGTTTGACGGCAGGGTTGCTGATCAATAACGTTTTCGGCGTCCCCGAATGGATGAAAAAGTCGCTGTCGTCGGAGTTGTATATCAAGATAGGGCTGATATTGCTCGGTGCAACCATCCTTTTTCAGAATTTGTTGAAGTCGGGTACACTGGGTTTGATACAGTCGGTCGTAGTCGTATTCGGCGTCTGGTATTTTTCTTTTTGGCTGTGCCGCCGTTTCAGGATCGACAGGGAATTGTCGGTAATGCTTTCGAGTGCGGTTTCGATTTGCGGTGTGTCGGCAGCAATTGCAAGTGCGGGAGTTATCAAGGGCGATCCGAAAAAACTGCTGTACGTCGTATCGCTTGTACTGATTGTCGCCGTGCCGATGATTCTCGTTATGCCTCCGTTGGCTCGCTTGATGGGATTGAACGAAACGCTGGCCGGAGCATGGATCGGCGGCACGATCGACACTACCGGGGCGGTAGTCGCTACCGGAACTTTGTATGGAGAGGAAGCCCTGAAGATGGCTACGATCGTGAAGTTTTCGCAAAATGTCCTGCTGGGCATTGCCGCATTTCTGATTGCCGTTTACTGGAATTATACGAAGCAGCATAAAACGGATGCTTCCGGTGAAAAACCTTCATTGAGCCTCCTGTGGGAACGTTTTCCGAAGTTCGTTTTGGGATTTGTGTTTGTATCGCTGCTGTTCTCCGTATGTTTCGCGGGCGAGGAATACGATCCGCTTGCCGGCTCGTTGAAAAAGTTTCAAAATCTTTGGTTTACACTGGGTTTTGTCTCCATCGGTCTGGAAACGAATTTCAGGACGCTAATCAACGGCGAAAACCGTAAGGCCACATTCGTATTTCTCGGCGCACAATTGTTCAACGTTGTTTTTACGCTTTTGGTGGCGTTTCTGGTTTTTGGAATTAAGTATTAAAATAAGAAATTATGAAAATCAATAAAGTTAAAAATCAAATTTCGCAAAGGGGAATCCGGTTATGTACGTTCGGATTCACTGCCGGGACTGGTATCCTGGCCGCTGCTTCGTGTGCAACAAACACGGAAGAAAAGAAACTTCCGAATATCATCCTGATTATGTCGGACGATATGGGTTACTCGGATATCGAACGGTTCGGAAGTGTCATTCACACTCCGAATTTGAACAGACTGGCTGATGAAGGCGTCAGTTTCAGGCAGTTCTATAACACGGCAAGAAGCTGTCCCACGCGGGCGAGCCTGCTTACCGGATTGCATCCGCATCAGGCCGGCATCGGACACATGATGAACGACAGGGCGGTAGATGGATACCGCGGCGATTTAAGCCCCCACAGCGTTACCATTGCGGAGGCTTTGAAACCGGCCGGATATAAAAATTACGCCGTCGGCAAGTGGCATGTTACCCGGCATATCACGGAAAACAGCTCTAAACACAACTGGCCGCTGCAACGCGGGTTCGACAAATATTACGGTATTCTGTCGGGCGCTGCCAGCTATTATGATCCGGGAGCGCTGTGTCGCGACAATCAGTTGATCTCCCCCTTCAATGATCCCGACTATACCTATCCGGCAACCGGCGAAGAAAGTTATTACCTGACCGAAGCATTAGGCGATAATGCGGTTAAATTCATCCGGGAACATAACCGTGAAACCGCCGACAAACCGTTTTTTATGTATGTCACTTTTACGGCAGCACACTGGCCGATGCAAGTTCCCGAAAGGTTTGTGACGCCGTATTACGGAAAATTCGACAAGGGATGGGATGAATTGCGCAGAGAAAAGTATGCACATCAGGTGGAACAGGGTATCGTCGATGCCCGGTGGGATTTGTCGGCAGACAGTACCGTCACGCCTTGGGATGCGGTCGAAGACAAACGGTTTGAAACGCGCTGCATGGAAGTTTACGCAGGCATGATTTCGTGTCTGGATAAAAATATCGGCAAAATTATTGACGAATTGCAAGCAACAGGTCAACTGGATAACACGGTCGTACTGTTTTTACAGGACAATGGCGCCTGTGCCGAAATCACGGGACGCGAGAGGCCGCTGTATTATGCTCCCGTACCCGAAGGAGAAAAACTCGAACCCATGCAACCCGACGAACTGCAAAAGGACGGACGCCCCTGGCGTACGCGTGACGGCCTGCCGGTAAAACGCGGCTACGGAGTGCTGCCTGGCGGACATGATACATATATCGCTTACGGAAAAGGATGGGCTTATTACAGCAACACTCCTTTCCGTGAATACAAACACTGGGTTCACGAGGGTGGCATTTCAACACCCTTGATTGTACGCTGGAAGAACGGCATAAAGGCCGCCGGAGAAATTCGCCAAACACCCGGACAGTTACCCGATATTATGGCTACTCTGGTCGATATTTCGGGCGCCGGATATCCCCAAAGCTACAATGGAAATACAATTGTCCCCTTGCAGGGCGTCAGTCTGAAACCGGCATTTGAGAAAGATACGGAAAGCGACAGATTCCTGTTTTGGGAACACGAAAACAATAAGGCCATTCGGCAGGGGAAATGGAAATTAGTCTATAAATTCACCCCACAGGATGAATATAAAGATGTCGACAGACCGACGCCATACGACAAATGGGAATTGTACGACCTGGAAAACGACCGGACGGAAACGAAGAACATAGCCGGGAAGTATCCTGAAAAAGTCAGGCAATTAGCCGACGAATGGGAGCGAATCGCATGGAAAAGCCTCGTCAAGCCCTATCCCGAAGAAAAGTATTTTTAAAGAGAATATGTTATCAAGTTATTATGAAAGGTATTATAAACAGCAAAAATCTTGGGCTGGTATCCTCCGCTTTACTGCTGGGTGGAAATGCTATTGCACAGTACAGTCCCACGCTTGCGCTGGACAGACTTGCTAATAACGGACTTCGTTTTACGAATTTCCACACCTGTACATTCAGACGGATGACATTATTCCTTGTCCTGTTTGTTCAAATTTGTAGTGTTGGATGCAGTGATAAAAACAAACAATCGCCTGTTGAAGAATCCATAATAGACAATGAGGAAGAAATATTGGTATGCAATGACCTGCTCAATAAAAACAATAAAAATGTTACGGAGATTAAAGACATAAAAACCAAACTGTTTTTTGAAGTTCGTGACCCGCTTGGACATCCACAACGGTTTGGAGAAGGCATAAGTTATATAAAAACAGACAGTACGGCATTATTTCGGTATTATATTTATTATAACAACAATGATGTCGGCCCGATTATTTACACTTATGTGTGTGATATATGCAATTTTCCTGATTATGCAACCGAATGGGAACGGCAGGAAGAGGGAATTGATATTGTTATAAACGGAAACATCTATCCTTCATTTGAATCCGAAAAAGAAATTCATGGTATTTTAGAATTAACAACATTAGAAAGAACTAAACAATAAAACGATTTATTTTACTTTTTGTATTAGCAAATAAATCTTGACAGAAAAATTATCGTACAACATTGATATTTATAGTGAGCAATCTAAAATTTAAATAAACTGTATAAATATGAGTACAAAGTTAAACAGCAAACATCTGGGGCTGCTCTCTTCCGCTTTACTGCTGGGCGGAAGCGCCGTTGCGCAATACAGCCCCACGCCCGCGTTTGAGGGCAAAATCGGCAAAACACCGGCCGATACAAAGGAATCGCTGCCGAAAACGCAGCCTGTAGCTTCCGAAGATGCGCCTAACGTAATCTGGTTCATCATTGACGACATCGGTTACGGCGCGGCGTCTGCTTTCGGCGGACTGATTGAAACGCCTGCGCTGGACAGGCTGGCCAACCAGGGGTTGCGTTTCACGAACTGGCATACCTGCGCATTCAGCGCACCCACGCGGGCTGCCCTGCTGACCGGACGCAATCAACATTCCGTGCATTTCGGCTATTTCGCCAATTCTTCGTACGGAACGCCCGGCTACGACGGGTACCTGCCGTTCGAGAAAGCTACCATTGCCGAAATCCTGCGCGAAAACGGCTATAATACGTTTGCCATCGGCAAATATCACGTCACCCATTCGGCTGACGCATCGCAGGCCGGACCGTTCAATCGCTGGCCGACCGGACGCGGATTTGATCACTACTTCGGTTATTCGCCGGACTCCGGCGCCGACGACCAGTGGCATCCTACGCTCTATCGCGATACGCAACGCGAACCGGAAGATCCGCAGGGACGCCACGTGAATGAACTGTTTGCCAACGAAGCGATCCGTTACATTTCCGACCAGAAATCGGCGGCGCCCGACAAACCGTTTTTCCTCTATTTCTCAACCGGATCGGGACATGCTCCGCATCACGTTCAGAAGGAATGGATCGACAAATACAAAGGCAAATTCGACAAAGGTTGGGACTGGTATCGCGAAGAAACCCTTGCCCGCCAGAAACAGTTGGGCGTCGTCCCGGCCAATACCCCGTTGTCGCCACGAAACCCGGAAGTCAAACCGTGGGACGAATTGACGGCCGACGAAAAAAAACTGTTCACGCGCCATATCGAAACATACGCCGGATTCATTTCACAGACAGACAGCGAAATCGGCCGGATCGTCCGTTTCATCGAAGAAATCGGACAATTGGACAATACGCTGATTGTCGTCATGATCGGTGACAATGGAGCGGAAGGTTCGGGCAAAGCCTTAGGTCGTTTCCTGTCGAACGCACAAGACGCCTCGCGCGAACAGATCGTAAACAAAGCCGTCAGGAATCTGGATTTGCTGGGCACCGAATATTCGTTCCCCAATTATCCCGACGGATGGGCAGCGGCAACCAACACGCCTTTCCGTTACTATAAAGGCTACGCTACGTACGAAGGAGGTACGCATGACCCGCTGATCCTGTTCTATCCGAAAAAGATCAGGGATAAAGGCGGCATCCGGCATCAGTATTCGTATGTGAGCGATATCCTCCCGACTACGGTTGAACTGGTCGGCGCCAAAGTACCCACGGTCATCAACGGTTATCCGCAGGAACCCGTCGAAGGCATCAGCCTGGCATATACCATTGCACCGGAAAACAAAAATCTGCACGAGCGTCACACCGTTCAGTATCACGAAATGGTCGGCTCGTACGCCATTTACAAAGACGGCTGGAAAGCGTCGTTCCCAAGCCGGATTGACCGTTATGATCGTTTGCCCGAAAACGAAAAAAAGTGGCATCTGTACCATGTATCGGAAGATTTCAACGAACTAAATGATCTGGCAGACCAATATCCGGACAAGATAAAGGAACTGATCGACGTGTTCGACAGCGAAGCCTGGAAATACAACGTCTACCCGCTGAAAGAACAGTGGGAAACAAAAAACTGGAGCATCCACGACAGCGACAGGCAGGTGACCATTTACACCTCCGGACGTCCGTATGCCGAAGCCAATGGATTCCGTTTCTCAACCGGCTCCTATGCGGTCACAGTATATGCGGAAATCCCAAAGACCGGAGCCGAAGGCGTCCTGTTCTCCTCCGGAAACGGAACGACAAGCGGCGTCAGCCTGTATGTAAAAAACAGGAAACCGGTTTTTGCCTATAACGCCGAAGGACAACTGATTGAGCTGATTTCCGACAAGACGCTTCCTGCCGGCGACGTCACAGTGAAAGCAGAAGTCATTTACAGCAACGAAAAAGGAACGGACAAAACCATTACGCTCTACGTCAATGGCGAAAAAGCGGGGACAAAAGAAATCGGACGCATTGCCAACGCCGGCAGCAACCTTCTGCAGGCCGGACGCAATTTCGGAACGCCTGTTTCTCCGGCCTACAAATCGCCGTATATCTTCACCGGCAACCTGAAAAAAGTAGTAATTGATAAGTTATGAACAGTCAAATGTTTCAAACAGGAAACCGGTTCCGCACGTTCGGATTCGCAACGGGAACCGGTTTCCTGGCGTTCACAGCATGTACGAACGACGCCAACACGGACAAGCGTCCGAACATTCTGCTTATCGTAGCCGATGATATGGGCTACTCCGACCTCGGATGTTTCGGCGGAGAAATAGAAACGCCGAATATAAACGGCCTGGCATCAAACGGACTTCGTTTCACCCATTTTTACAATGCCGGACGGTCGTGGCCGACACGTGCTTCGCTTATGACGGGTTATTATTATCAGGCTGTGCAAAAATCGTCGGAGGGGAACCGACCGGAAAAATGGTCCCGCTCCATAGCGCATTTTCTGTCATCTGCCGGATATCACAGCTATCAATCCGGGAAGTGGCATGTGAACGAAATGCCGAAACCTCATGCCGATGCGGGTTTTGAACATTCATACCTGACTTCGTACGGTGCAAGTCATTTTGTGCCGAAAGATTATGTCGACGATGAGTTGGCCGATGTCGATTCAATCGGTTATTACCAGGCAACCGCCATTACCGACCGGGCGATAAGCATGTTGAAAGGCCACAGGGAACAGTATCCCGATGCTCCTTTTTTTCTCTATCTGACATATCATACGCCTCATTTCCCTCTACAGGCGCCACCGGAAGACATCGAAAAATATAAGAACCGTTATCGGGAAGGATGGGATAAATTACGCGAAGAACGACTGTTTCGCCTGCGTCAACTGGGGATTGCAGATTACCCGCAGGCTGTCATAGAGCCGCAGGCACACTGGATCTATCAGGACGAAACATTGCTCCGGGACACCTTCGGTATAAATGAAGTCTACGAATATGTACCCTGGGAAACTTTGAGCGAAGAACAAAAAGAATTTCAGGCAACTAAAATGGCAATACATGCAGCCATGATCGACCGGATGGATCAAGAAATCGGACGAACACTCAATCAATTACGTGAAAGCGGTGATTTCGACAATACCGTCATTTTCTTTCTTTCCGATAATGGCTGTTCGACTGAAATCATGGTACGTGGAGAAGGACATGACCGAAATGCGCCAATCGGCTCCGTAAATACTCACCTCTGTCTCGGACCGGGATTTGCCGCAGCCTCAAACACTCCTTTGCGTCGCAGTAAGGTATGGGTACATGAAGGCGGTATTTCCACTCCTTTGATAATCCATTGGGGTAAAGGCCTTCATGTCGGAGACGAACTGCGTCATACGCCCGCGCATCTGGTCGACCTGATGCCGACGATACTGGATTTAGCCGGCGGAATCAATCCGTACGACGTTGCAGGAACGGATTATCCCGCTCTTCATGGTAAAAGTCTGCTGCCCGCTTTTTCCGAAGACAAAACGGTTGAACATGATTATATCTATTTTAATCACCAGCGAAATTACGCATTGCGTATGGGAGACTGGAAAATCGTCACGTCGGAACTTGACGGTCATGTATGGAGCCTCTACAATATTTCCGAAGACCGCGGCGAGACAAATGACCTCGCATCCGTCTATCCCGATTTATTGAAAAGTATGCTGAATAAATGGAACGCTTTGACCGAAGAATTTAGCAGTCAAAATCAAAATCCAACTCAACAACAGATAGTTGATGGCGTTATCGTGAAAAAATAAGGATCATCCGTTGATATTTCAAACTATAAACAAATCCAATGAAAAATAAGAAGACAATAACCTCATGCTTCCTGTCATCATTAGCACTAACAGGCATAGCATCCGAAAGACCTAACATCTTGTGGATCACAAGTGAAGACAACAGCCCGATGCTGGGTTGCTACGGCGACAAGTTTGCCGTAACGCCTAACCTCGACCGTCTGGCAGCCGAAGGCTTTCGTTACACACATGCTTACGCCTGCGCTCCGGTAAGCGCACCTGCCCGAAATACGATTATAACGGGCGTATATGCCTGTTCGGCAGGCAATCAACACATGCGCAGTTGGTACGGAAAATCAAATACGGTGCATTATTATCCCGAATTTTTGCGCCAGTCGGGTTATTATTGCACTAATAACCCGAAAGAAGACTACAATCATCCGGCAGAGCAAACCCGTGACATCTGGGATGAATCGGGCCGAGACGCCCATTACAGGAACAGGAAACCGGGACAACCGTTTTTCGCCGTGTTTAACAGCTCTATTTCTCACGAAAGCTGTATTCACAAATCTATCCCGCCGGATGAACTCCGCCATGACCCCAGTCTGGTTACATTACCCCCATATCATCCCGACACGAAGGAACTTCGCCATGACTGGGCGCAGTATTACGACAAAATAGAAGATATGGACGCCTGGGTGGGCGAAATACTCAAGGAGTTGGAAGAAAGCGGAGAGGCAGACAATACAATCGTCTTTTATTACAGTGATCACGGGGGCGCACTATGCCGCAGCAAACGTTATGTCTATGAAACGGGGACGCATGTCCCGTTCATCGTCAGGATTCCCGAAAAATTCAAACATTTGTTCCCCGAACACAAACCGGACACAACGGTCGACCGTCTCATCAGTTGGGTAGATTTAGCGCCCACTTTATTGAGCATCACAGGAATCCCTGTTCCCGAATGGATGCAGGGGACTGCGTTCCTCGGACAACAGACGGCGACCGAACCGGAATATGTCTTCATGTTCAGAAATCGTATGGACGAACGTTATGACATGTCGCGTGCCATCCGCGACAAGCGTTTCCGCTATATCCGCAATTATCAGCCACACCGTATATACGGACAACACAACAATTACCTTTGGCTTGCTCCTTCGGTAGCGTCATGGGAAAATGCATACAAGTCGGGACTTTGTAATCGTGTCCAGTCCGTATTCTGGGAAACAAAACCGGCAGAAGAATTGTATGATACGGAAAATGATGTATGGGAAATCCATAACCTTGCCGACAATCCGGATTACAGACAGGAACTTGAACGACTTAGAAATGCCCTGAATGACCGGATGATAAATATCTGCGATGCAGGTTTTATTCAAGAAGGTGAATATGAACGCATCAACAACACGACGACGATGTATGATTACCTGCGCTCGCCGGAATATCCGATTGCCGAAATCGTCCGTGTGGCCAATATTGCCACCCTGAAAGACAAAAAAAATCTGCCTGATTTGACGGAATACTTAAAAAGCAACAACCGGATTATTCGTTATTGGGCGGCAACCGGACTGCTGATTCTCGGCAAAGATGCGGAAAGTAGCGTGGATCATCTGACTACCGCACTTCAAGACCCTTCTCCCGATGTGACAATCGTAGCGGCAGAGGCTTTGTATCGTCTCGGCCAACGTCAAAAAAGTGTGGAAACTTTGTTGACGGCCTTAGAAAATCCGAATGTCTCGGTTCGAACTTTCGCCTTGAATATTATTGATAATTTGGACGAAAGAAGCCCTCGTGTCAGACAGGCGGTCGAAAAACTCGGCAAAAAATCGAAGGACGACAAAAACCCGGAACGACACGATCTGCGGATGGTGAACTGGCTCGCAACAAAATGGAATAATAACGTAAACCACTCCGTAGAACTTTTCCCCAAATTACAATAAAACAGGATTTCCATCGTTTTCCGATATATGCGATTCATTCGTTACATAGAACTTGTGCTGGCAGGGATATTGCTCTTCTCCTGCAAAAGTGTTAAACTCAGTGTTGCCGAAGAAAAGCAACGCATAGGGGAGTATTATGAAGCGGCGAACATGTACCGAAAACTGTATTCGAAAGCCAAACCTGACGAACGCGACATGCGGGCATACGTTTCCTACCGTATGGGTATCTGCTATCAGAAAATCAACGATGTATCGCGGGCTACAAGCGCCTACCTGAGCGCTCTGAGGTACAATTATCCCGACAGCCTGCTGAACCTGCGGCTCGCACAGACGTATCATCAGGGCGGACGATACGGCGATGCCATCAACTGTTATAATAAGTTTCTGGAACAAACCCCGGAAAGCTTAATCGCAATAAACGGATTGAAAGGATGCGCACTTGCCGTGGAAATGAAGGAAAAGCCCACCCCGTACCAGGTTCGCAAAATGGATATTTTTAATTCCCGTTACGGCGAATTTAGCCCGGCGCTTACGGGTGATGATTATGATAAACTGTACTTTGCATCGTCGCGCGCAAAGAAAGTAAGCAAAGATTCCTTGAGCAGTATAACGGGGCAGTTAGTCAATAACATCTACCTCGCGGAAAAAGATGAAAAGGGCGCATGGAAAAAACCGGTAGAACTCGAAGACGCCATCAATACGAAGTTTGACGAAGGAACACCGTCCCTGTCTGCCGACGGCAACACGATGTATTACACCTATTGCGAAAGCGACCCGATAAGCGCGCGACCTGCGGAAATACACATCTCTACCCGCAGCGGAGCGTCATGGGGCGCAGGCTCGCGGGCTAACTTAGTAAAAGATTCCATCACAAACGCAGGGCATCCGGCAATATCGCCCGACGGTAAATATCTGTATTTCGTATCCGACATGGGCGGTTATGGCGGAAAAGACATCTTTCGTGCGCGGCTTGTCGGAATGAACGATTTCGGCGGCATAGAAAACCTCGGCCCGCAGATAAACACCGCCGGCGACGAAATGTTCCCATACGTACGCGATTCGGCAACCATCTATTTCTCCTCAAACGGACATCCCGGACTGGGCGGCCTCGACCTGTTCAAGGCGTCCGTAGACAGCGTAGGCGTATGGCATGTGGAAAACATGGGCTACCCCGTAAATTCCATGGGAGACGATTTCGGCATCACATTCGAAGGAAACCGGGAAAGAGGATTTTTCTCATCCAACCGGAACGACGCCCGCGGATACGACCATATTTATGCATTTGAACGCCCGTCCGTAACGATTTTCATCGAAGGATACGTCTCCGACGCCGAAGGAAATCCTGTCGAAGGGGCATTAGTGCGCATCGTAGGCAAAGACGGACTGAACGAAAAAGTGCCGGCAAAACCGGACGGTTCATACAAAGTCGAACTCGAACGCGACATAAGTTACGTGATGATGGCAAGCGCCCCCGATTACCTGAACCAGAATTTCGAACTGAAGACCGACCCCGACGAACGGAACGAAACCTATTACGTGGACTTCTATCTGTCGCCCATTCATAAACCTACCGTTGTGGAAAATATCTTCTACGCCTTCGATTCGGCAACCCTCCGCCCGGAATCGAAAGAAGCCCTCGACGAAATCATTCAGGTGCTGAACGACAATCCCAACATAACCATAGAAATGGGTGCACATACCGACCGGAAAGGTTCCGACAGCTATAACGAACGACTGGCGCAACGGCGTGCACAGTCGGTCGTCGACTACCTGATTGAAGCCGGTATCCCGGCAGACCGCCTGACGGCCAAAGGTTACGGCAAATCCGAACCGAAAACCGTGACGGGGAAAATGGCCGGAGAACACGATTTCCTTCATGAGGGAGATGTCCTTACGGAACAGTACATCCTCCGCCTGACGCCGGAACAGCAGGAAATCGCCGACCAGTACAACCGCCGGACGGAATTTAAAGTAACCGGAATGACTTATAACCTTTATTAAAAACAGATATAAAAAGAGTAAATCATGGGAGAAACGCTATATTTCAGTCCGCTGTCATTTCCGTTATATGTAATGGCAAAACCTGCCGGCCCGATGTGCAATATGGATTGCGAATACTGTTATTACTTAGAAAAAAGCGAACTGTTCGCCGGACGGAACGGATATAAAATGCAGGAAGACCTGCTCGAACGGTTCACCGACGAATACATAAACTGCCAGACCTCGCCATTCGTCCAGTTCACGTGGCACGGAGGCGAAGCCCTGCTCCGCAGCATAGACTTCTACCGCAAAGCGATACGTCTGCAACAACAGTACGGGCGCGGACGCGAAATATCAAACTGCATCCAGACAAATGGACTGTTACTAAACGACGAATGGTGTCGTTTCTTCAAAGACAACAATTTCCTGATCGGCATCTCCATCGACGGGCCGGAAAGGATTCATGACCATTACCGCAAAGACCGCGGCGGACGCGGAACCTTCAAACGTGTGATGCGGGGGATTGAACTGCTGCAGAAACACGGCGTAGAATTTAATACGCTGTCTGTAATCAATGACTATAATGTCGGGTATCCGGTTGAAATATACCGCTTTTTTAAAGAAATAGGAAGCCGCTACATGCAGTTTTCTCCCATTGTGGAACGGTTGGGCACACGGGCTGACGGACTTGAAATGCTCACAGCCGACGACCGTCCCGACGACGGTGAAATCGCCTCCTGGTCAGTCAATCCCGTTGCTTACGGGAATTTTTATATCCGCATGTTCGACGAATGGGTACGCCACGATGTAGGCCGGTATTACGTGCAACTTTTCGACGCCACACTGGCCGGAATGGTACACGAACAGCCCGGCGTATGCATCTATGCCGAAACATGCGGCCACGCCCTCGCCATGGAACATAACGGAGACGTCTACGCATGCGACCATTTCGTATATCCCGAATACCTCAGGGGTAACATCCTGCACGATTCGCTTGTAAGCATAACGCTTTCCGGCGAACAAAAGCGATTCGGTAACGACAAACGCGACCGTCTGCCCCTGCAATGCCGCACCTGCCGTTTCCTGAACCTTTGCAACGGCGAGTGTCCGAAAAACCGGATAGCAACAACCGCCGCCGGCGAGTACGGCCTGAATTACCTCTGCCCCGGCCTCCGCATGTATTTCGAACACGTATATCCCTATATGGAATTTATGGCGGAAGAACTGCGCAACCAAAGACC
>JAITDQ010000227.1 GCA_031282485.1 Tannerella sp.
CCGAATCCGGCCATAACCGGCAGAAAGTGCGCAGTTATGGCTTGTTAGACGAATTTTTCACGTTTCTGGAGGTTCAGGAGGCCGGTCATCAGCCATACGAGGCCGCCGGTGAGGAGGAAGATGCGGCTTTTGATGATGGTGTTTTGCCAGATCATGGGGTGGATGTCGCGGGGGATGGTGAAGGGGTTCAGGAAGACGTTCCAGAAGGAATTGGTTATCGTGTTGACGGCGTTCATGGAGATGAAGAATACGAGGCCGAGGATGATCATGATGACGGCGGTGCCGTTGCCGCTCTTTGTTATCGTGGAGAACATGAAGGCGAGGTTCCCGAAAAAGAGCATGGGGAAGATCAGCTGGGCGGCCATCTCGAAGATGTTGACCGGATAGAGCAGCAGGCGGGCAACGTAGGCGAAGATGACGAGGATGAAGTAGTTGGCGACGTAGACCATCAGCATGCGGACGCCCCATACTTTGTAGCGGTAGTTCGGTATGCCGAAGATGATTTCGAGGATGCGGTTGTCTTCGTCGTTTTGTATGCCGAAGACGACGGGGTAGAAGATGAGCAGCAGGCAGGGGAAGAGCAGCAGGCTGTATATCAAGCCTTCGCTGATTTCACTCCTGTTCCACGCCTGCTGGAACATGAAAAAGGCGAAAAAGGCAAATGCGGCCATGAGGAACCAGAAGAACTTGCCGGCAAAGATGATTTTCAGGTTGTACCGGACGACTTTTGTTACAAGTATTATACAGTTTTTTAAATTCATACGTTACATATTTTTCAATAGACATAAATACGCATCTTCAAGGTTCGCTTCTACCTGTACGGCGCCGGGCCATGGCGGGTCGACGGACAGGTAACGCACCTGTATCCGGTCGCCGTCCTGAATGTTGTGTACGACTAAGGATTTGTCGAGCTTTCCTTCGAACGATTCCCGGTCGATGTGGAACTGCCAGATTTTACCTGCGGCCATACTTACCATGCTTTCCGGTTCGCCGAAATATTTGAGTTCGCCTTTGTTGATAACCACGACTTGGTTGCACGAGCTTGAGATGTCTTCGATAATATGGGTGGAGAATATCACGATACGGTTTTTGCTCAGTTCGACGAGCAGGTTGCGGAAGCGTATCCGTTCGCGGGGATCGAGGCCGGCCGTAGGCTCGTCGACGACAAGGATGCGCGGCAGGTGGAGCAGTATGAGTGCGATGCCGACGCGCTGCTTCATGCCGCCCGAGAACGAACCGATTTTATCGTCTTTCCGGTCGTACATGTGCACGGCTTTGAGGACATATTCTATCCTTTCTTTCCGTGTTTTTTCGTCGGTCAGGCCTTTCATTATCGCCTGATAGTCGAGGAACTCGGACGAGGTCATGTTCTCGTACGTACCGAATTCCTGAGGGAGGAATCCGATAAGGCTTTGCAGTTCTTCGCGGTAGACGCGCGTGTCGAGGCCGTTTATCCAGATGCTGCCGTAGCTTTGTTCCAGTATGCCGGTGATGATGCGCATGAACGTTGATTTGCCGGCGCCGTTGGGGCCTAACAGGCCGAACATTCCGGTTTTGATGTCGAACGATACGCCGCGCAGGGCTTTGAACGGTCGGCGGCGTTTCCCGATGACCGGGATGTTCTTCACGAGGCGGAACAGCGAACGGCGCAGGCCGGCAAAACGGCCGCTGATGCGTTCGATATTGATCTCCCTGTCGTACAGGTACTGCGAGGTGACGTATATGGCGATTCCCACTCCCCACAGGACGCCGACGATGGCGATCATGGGCAGGTTGTCAAGCTTCACGTACAGCCCGTACAGGATGAGGGGCGGGATGCTCCAGAAGATGATGCGGTTAATGTACCGTACGGCTTTGCTCCCGGCAAAACGGTAGAACAGGTAGGTGCGGACTTTACGCCACAGGTACAGCGTTTCGGCGTAGACGGCAAACGACAGGATGAAACCCCACAGTTTGCTTTCCAAGTAGAAGTACGTGAAATACAGGCAGAAGCCCCAGAGCGCAAACTGCCAGCTTATGTTTATAAAATCCCTCAGCGAATGGTATTCGTTGCTGAGGCCGAGGCGTTTCCTCAGTTCCAGACCGCTGTTCCACTGGCGCGGGAAGCGTCCGGCGCGGTCGTATATTTTCACCAGATTGCGTATGATGATGTGAATCTCCCTGTCGGGTGCGACGACATCGGCCTTTGCACGCCGGAGACTTGTCTGCGCGAAATACGTGACGCCGGGTATCAGGATAATGAGCGCCACGAAATATAACGACTGCCACAGCAGCCCGTCGGCATAAAGGTATATGCAGACTGTTCCGGCGACGGCAAGCAGGAGATGCATGAGTTTCATTTTGCGCGACAGGGTGCGGTACCACAGCATGGCGTTTTCCAGTCCCATGCAAACGGTCGGGATGATGACCAGCGTCAGCAGCGACGAAAAGGCGAGGCCGCCGATAACCGTTATGGCAAAGGGAGCGCCTATCGCGCCGGCGTATTCCGAATCGCCCATGGCCATGGGCAGCATGGCGATGATGGTCGTTATGCTCGTTATGAGGATGGGGCGTACGCGTGACAGCCCGGCCATAATGAGCGCACGTTCGCGGCGGAATCCGCGTTTGCGCAATATATTGGCATAGTCAATCAGGATGATGCCGTTGTTCACCACAACGCCCAGCAGGATGAGGAATCCTATCAGTGTGTTGGCGCTCAACAGGCTGTTGCCGGTCATAATCAGCGCCAGCAGCGAACCGATTGCGGCCAGAGGGATGGAGAAGAGCATGACAAACGGGGTTGTCACGGATTCGAAGACGCAGGCCAGTATCATAAATATCAGGATAAAGGCGGCGAGGATGAGGAATTTGAAGTCGGCGAAGATGTCTTCTTCGTGTATCACTTCTATGGCGATGCCGGCGGGAAGGTTATAGTTGGCGATAAGCTGGTCGATGTCGGCGCGGTAGCCTTCGAGCAGGGATTTGGACTGTTCGACGCTGCGGATGAAATTATACCGCACTTCGAGCTGTTTGTCCTGATTGACGCGCGTTATGCGCGAGCGTCCGAAGCCTTTATTCACCGTCGCGATATCTTTCAGGCTGTGCAAACCGCCGTTTGCGTTCATGATTTGTACGGCTTCGAGGTGTTCTATTGTTTTTTGTTTCTTAGCTTCTTCCTCTTCTTCTTCCGGCGTTTTTTCGCGGATGATGATGTCGTACGATTCATTTCCTACCTTAAACGTTGTGCCCGACGAGTATTCGGTGTTAAGGTCGGCCAGTCCGGAGGTTATATTGGCACGTGTTATTTCGTAGGAAGTAAGCAGTATCTGGTCGAAATTAAGGCGCACTTCCGGCTGACGGCGTGTATACGAAACCCACGAGTTGCGGATAAAGTCCTGCGCGTCGAGATAATAGCGCACATCTTCGGCAACGAGCTGCATCATGTCGTAGTCGGCGCCTTTGACGATAACCCGTTCCTGATTGTCGCCTATGCCCAGCAGGCTCATGAACGCGACCATGCCTCCCATATCGCCGCCGCGGTTTTGTCCGCCCGTAGCGTCGGAAACGGATATTTCCGTGCCTTCGATGTTCGGCATTTTCGACTGTACGTCGGCTTTTATTTCGGAAATCTTGCGTTTTCCTATCTCGCGGTAATTTTCCTGCAGGACAAGCGTCAGCGTTGCTTCTTCTTCATTGATGCGGCTTATGATGTCTTTCTTTTCCGGTATTTCACTCAGCCGTTCTTCGAGCGCCCGGACTACTTTATCCGTATTTTCGAGGGTGCTTCCCGTGCGCATGGTGACGTAAATATTGAAACGGTCGGAATCGACTTCCCTGTTCTGCTGTACGGTCGTAGAGATTGATACAATCAGTGTTACGAAAAGGAGGATGACGGAACCGAAGATGGCTGTCCCGGGATTACGCATGCACGTTTTCAGCAGGACGAGGTAAATCTGGACGGGACGCTGCGAAAGGGATATTTTTTCAGAAAACACGTTGCGGCCTTTTTTCTGCAGTATCAAATAGGCGGTCATGGGGATAAAAAGCAGTGCAACGCCCATGGAGACAAGGAGTGTTGATACGATGGATACCCCGATATTGTTTCCGATGAGTTTCACAAGGAAATTGTCGGAGAAGATGAAAGGCATAAACACGGTAATTGTCGTGAGGGTCGCCGCGACGATGGAACGCCAGACCTCTGTCGTGCCCTGTACAACGGAACGTTCGGACGACAGGCCGGAAACCGACAGGCGGTAGATGTTTTCGAGCACGACGACGCTGTTGTCGAGCAGCATCCCGACGGCCAGCGCCATCCCGACGAGCGTGAGGCTGTTTATCGTAATTCCCGCCGCATAAAAGAAATTGAAGGCCGTATATACGGATATCGGTATCGACAGCGCGATGAAAAATACCAGCCTTACGTTTTTAAGGAAAAACCAGAGCACAACGATTGCGAGCAGACCTCCGATGAGTGCGAGGTTGATAATCTGGTTGATGTTGTCTTCCATTGTTTCGGCGGTGTTGGAATCTATGACAACCTCCACGTCTAACGGTTCCAGACGCGCGTTCAGGCTGTTGATAACCTCCGTTGTGCGGTGCGACAGGTCAATGAGGTTGGCCTGCGCATCGTTAACGAGCGAGACGGATATGGCTTCTTTCCCGTTCACACGGCTGTATGATGTTTCTTCCTTGAGGTCGAAAAATACGGTGGCCACATCTTTCAGCAGTATGGGACCCGGCGCCACAACGATATTCTCGAGGTCGGACACTTTTGTGTAGGAGGAATTGACGTGAACGAAATACTGGTTGCCGGCGTCTTTCGCATTGCCGACGAACACTTTCTCCTGCGTATTGGCGCTCAGCAGGCTGCTTATCCTTGCGGTAGTAAGGTTCAGCGCTTTGCACGCATTCCTGTCGAGGCGTACTTCGATCGCTTTTTCGCGTCCGCCGTAGACGGTTACGGCTGCAATGCCGTCGATATTTTCGAGTTCCGTCAGGACTTCTTCGTCAACGACATTCCGCACGCGGTCGACGCCGCCCGAACCGCGCACCTGCAAGGTCATGAAATTGCTGTTCATCATCGCCACATTGACTTTCTGGACGCGCACGGTAAACTCGTCGGGAAGCGATGTCGAGACTTCTTTCATTTTTTCTTCCAGCCGCAGGGATGTGGTCTTGAAATTGACATCGGCCTTGAAGTCGATGCGTATCGACGACTGGCGGTTGCTTACCTCCGACTGTATCTTGTCGACGCCCCCGACTGTGCTTATGGCTCCTTCGAGCGGAATGATGACCTCCGATTCCACATACGAAGGGTCCATCTCCTGCTGCGACGTGACCGATACGAACAGTACGGGCGGCTCCGCATTGGGCAGCAACTCCACGGGCAACTGTTTATACGACACGTACCCCAGCAGGGTAAGCGATATAAACAACATGCTTATTGTTATCCTTCTATTTAGCAGAATATTCATCCTTTTCGTCTGAGGCTGTTTTTCATTTGTTCAAACACATAATACACGCATGGTATGACAACCAGACTCATCAGCGTCGACGTGACAAGTCCGCCTATCACCGCAATGGCCATTGACGAACGTAAGGCTGCGCCTTCGCCGATGTTAAACGACATGGGCAACAAGGCCAGAATCGTCGTAAGGCTTGTCATTATAATCGGACGTATACGCTGCTGCCCGGCCTCCACGATTGCGTCGGCAAGCGGCATGACCGTTTTCAGCTGGTTGATGCGCCCGACCAAGAGAATCGAATTGTTGACCGCTATACCTGCCAGCATGATGATGCCGATTACGCCCATAATGTTAATCGTCATGCCGGTAATTAAAAACAGCAGGACGGCGCCGACGAGGGAGAGCGGTATGGTCAACAGGATCGTGAACGGATGCAGGAGCGATTCAAACTGTGATGCCAGTACCATATAAACGAGTATCACGGAGAGCAGCAAGGCAAACATAAGGCTGTTCATCGATTCCTGACGTTTTTCTTCTTCGCCGGTGACGACGATCGAATAGTTTGCGGGGAGGTCGATGTCGCCGGTTGCTTGGCGTATCTGCTGAGCGACCTTGTCGAGCGACTTGCCGGCATCCTTGTCGGCGAGTATCTTGTTTATACGGCTTTGATTGCGGCGGAAGATTTCTTTAGGCGCCGTCGAACTTGTGACGGTGGCGATTTCGCGCAGACGGAACTCCTGATTTCCGTTTTTAATGACAAGGTTCTGCAATTCGCTTACGGTGATATCGGGTACCTTGATTACGATATCGCGCATCTCGCCTTTAAAATCCATTTTCCCGACATCGCGTCCCTGTAACTGTTGCCTTAACTGCTGGATAACCGTCGCAACGCCGATGTTGTTTATCCCGGCTACGGTACGGTCGATCGAGACGAGCAGCTCCGGCGCGCCGTCTGCCATGGACGATTTTATATTGTAGATGCCGTCAATCGCCTCCATCCTTGCCAGAACGTCGTCGGTAACAGCTGCAATTTCATCAAGGTCTTCCCCTTTGACTTCCACGACGAGGGGGGCTTCTTCGCTTCCGAAAAGCGAACCTAAGGAATTGTCATCCTGCTTGAATGTCAACTCAAGCCCGTCGATATTATTCGTTGCCTCCACGAAACGCGACATGACTTCTTCGGGCAGTAACGGTGACGATTTCGAGAGTATCACCTTCATCATCGCCGTATGTTCCCCTTCGAACACTTTGTTTTCCGACGCGCCTTTGCCGACATGGCTGTATATGGTACACAGGCTGTCGCCGCTTATCGTGTGGAGCAAATATTCCAGATTGTCGACGACTGCATCGGTTCGTTCGAGGCGGGTGCCTTCGGGCAACTTCACCGAAATGCCGAACGTTTTACTTTCCGAACGCGGCAGGAACTCCGTCCCGACAAACGGGATAAGCAATATCGTGGCGGTTAGCAGCAACACGGAAACAAATATCACTAACCAGCGCCGTTTGAGTAACGAGGCGAGAATACCGCCATACCACCTGAACTGTATGGATTTCGTTTCCTTCCCGGCGGTTTTGCGTTTCGACAGTTTATCATACAGCATCGGAATCACAAGCAAGGCGACGAACAGCGAGGAGAAGAGCGAGAAGGCTACCGTCCATGCCTGATCTTTAAACAGTTCGCCCGAAACGCCGTGCAGGTATACAATGGGGAGGAATACGACGATCGTCGTCAACGTAGAGGCAATGACGGCGCCCGCCACTTCGTCGGTTCCGGCGACAATCATATCTTCGTCCACAAGCCCCTTCTTCTGCTTCTGAAATATACTTTCGATAACGACAATGGCATTGTCCACGAGCATGCCGCCTCCCAGCGCCAGTCCGCCCAAAGTCATGACGTTAAGCGTCAGTCCGTTAAAATACATAAGGTTGAATGTCGCCACAATGGAAATCGGTATCGACAGACTGACGATTAGGGTTGTGTTTATGCGGCGAAGAAAGACAAACAGTATCAGTACGGCAAGCCCCATTCCCAACAGGGCGCTGTCCTTCACTTCGTCGATAGCCTGCTTGATAAATATGCCCTGATTGCTTATAATCCGGAATTTGTATCCGGGCAAAGCCTGCTCGATAAGCCCCAGCTGACGGCTGATAAGGTCGACAACCTTGACGGTATTGTACTGCATTTCCTTATAAACGGACAGTCCGATACAGCGTTCCCCGTTTATGCGTACGATATTTTCGGGTCTTGCGTTTTCAAATTTCACGGTTGCGACTTCGTGCAGGAACAGGGGCGCCCGGCTGTCATCTGTTGTCGAGGCGGCTGTTCCACCGCTACCCGAAGCTGTCCCACCGGTACTCGAAGTTGTCGCTTCGGTCGATTTATAACTGACGATAAGATTCTCAAAATCGGCCTCGGAAGTGAACAGCGACGAACTTTTGACGATATACTGCAAGCCAAGCTCACTCACGCGCCCGCCGGAAATGCTTTGATTGTTGGCTTCTACCCTCGAAGCGATGTCGTCCATGGTCAGGCCGAAGGCGCTTAGCTTGTAGGGGTCGGTTTTGATTGTCAGGACGGGTGTTTCCTGACCCGAAAGGGCTACTTCGGCAACTCCTCCGAGGCGTATCAGTTCGTTGCGTATGTAACTTTCCGCCATTTTACGCAATTCCGCCATATCCGTTATCGTGCGGTGCGACATTGCAATAAGGACTACCGGGTCGGTGTTGGGGTCGTATTGCGTGATATTGATGGATTCTATCTCCGTGTTCTGGGCAAACGGGCTCATGGCTTTTTGAAGGTCGAGGAAAGCCGCGTCCATATCCTTGTTCTGTACATATTCTACCGTTATACGCGCAGACCCTCCCCTGACAACCGACGATACCTGCGTCACATCGTTCTGGCGTATCGCCATGGATTCCATGTTTTCTATAAACATTTTCTCTATCTCCTGCGGCGGACGCTCACCGGCCTCAATCTCGACAAAAAGGCGCGGAGAATTCATGTCAGGCAACAAATCCACGTTAAGACGGTCATACGAAATCTTTCCCAGCAACAGGATCGCCAGTACAACCATGCTTATGGTAACAGGATTTTTTATTGCAAATCTGATTATTTTTCTCATTTAATATACAAACTTAAATATTGTACGTAAAGCTGTTATTTACGGCAAGTTCTCTCATTTCATCACCTTAACGCGACTGTTCTCCCGCAGCGTTTCATATCCGCGTATGATGAGGTTGTCGTTTTCTTTCAGGCCTTCCGTAACTTGGATATTATCTTCATCCTCAAGACCTGTCTGTATGTTGCGCACAATCGCGGTATTCCTTTCCACGATGTAGACATACTTCCTGTTCCTCATCGAAAGGATTACCTCTTTGGGGATGATAATCACACTGTCGGCCTTGTCGACTACAACATCGGCCTTGACAAACATACCCGGACGCAGCTTCAACTCCTTATTGTCAATGAGTATCTTCCCCTTAAACGTCCGCGTTTCGGAGCTTATCGCGGGCGACAGTTCGCTGATAACGCCGCCAAGCGTATCGTTGGGCAAGGTGTAATGGGTGATGAATACGGGCTGGTTGGCTTTGATGTACCCAATCGTGCTTTCGGGGAGGTTTATATCCATGTACAGGCGTGCGTAATCCATTATCCCGACCATTGGCCGCCCCTGTTCCACACGGCCGTTTACGGTATAATGAGGCAAGGAAACAATCACCCCGTCGAACGGCGCTTTTATGTTCATTTTTTCGAGGTTTATATCCGCATTCTCAAGGTCGTAGCGGGCGTTTGTGATCCTCACTTCCGTGTTACGCATTTCGCTCAGGGTCACGCCTCCTTTTTCGTACAAAGCTTTTTGTTTGCTCTGTTCCTGCTCCGCTATTTCGAGGCTGAGTTTTTTCGATTCTAATGCGATGCCGTTTTCGTATTCTCTATTTTCGAGGCGAATGATGAGTTCGCCTTTTTTAACGGCGTCGCCCAGTTTGAAGGGTTTGCCTGTCCTGGGGTTATTCTGAAGGAGGTATATACCGCTCGTCTCGGAGCTGAGATCGACGCTATAAGTGGCCAGCGCCGTTCCCGTGGTATTAATCAACTTGCTGATAGAGCCTTTTTTAAGTTCCTGTACGGATACGGGCGTCTCAATATCATTCTGGGTACTTTGAGGCTGATTGTTACATGCCGTAAGTAAAACAACAATTGCCGCAGATAATAAGCTTTTATACTTCATACTATAATGTGTTTAAAATTGACTTTATCATTGATTTCTATTCGTTATTTTTAAGTTCTTTTACCGGCACAATAGGCCTGTCTTGCTCAAAATCGTATAAAGAAAGTATTTTGAGGTTCAATAACTCAATCTTATAATTTATAAGCGTCTGTGAATAGGTGATTTTCTTATTGGAGAGCTGTGTCTGGAACTGGCTTATTTCCATTCCGGTGAGGTCGCCTTCGCGGTATCTCGTAAGGTTTATATCATACGTAAGCTGTGCGTTGCGGACGCTTTTTTCCGCTATATCAATCTGTGTACGCAGATTTTCCAAACGCCTCCATACCTGACGTATATTAAGCTCTATGTCTATTTTCTGGTTTTCGTGTTCGAGTTTCGCGATTGTCTGCGCTGTTTTCTGTGCCTTCACACGCGCTTTCTTCTCGCCCCAGTCGAAGATGGGAACGGTGAAACTTATCGCCACTCTTGGGTTTTGGGTCGGATTGTTATATATGTTGGAGAATTTCTCGTGGTCGCCGATTATACCTATCGACAGGGAGACATCGCCTTTAAATTCGTTCAGTCCTTTCGTTTGAATCATCTGTAGTTCGGCCAAATCCATGTCTATCTCGCGCTGGCGCAATTCCATACGCGAGGCCAAACCGCTGTTTACAGCCTGTTCCAGATTGACGGCGACCGGGCTAACCTTTATCTCCGCTTTCACATTTATGTTTTCGGTAAGCGACATTCCCAGCGTCTGCTTGAGTTCGTCCTTGGCATTTTCGAGGGATACGACGCGCTCTTCGACAGCAGACTGCGCCGTTGCCAGATTGAGTTCGGCCTGATAAAGTTCTTCCTTGGCGGAAAGGTCGGCTTCGACCTTATTCTGAATGATGTCAAAGCTCTGCCGGGCGTTCTCCAGTTCGTCCCTGCTTATTTCCAGATTGCTCTGTGCCATATAGACGGCATAAAACTGGTTCGTAATACTTCTTTCGGTATTAAGACGCTGCAAAGCATAGCTGATGCCGGCATTTTCATAATCAAATTCTATCCGCCGGAGTTCCATTTTACGGCGGTTGTAGGTGAAAACCGGCTGGGTAAGCCTGAGGTAAAGGTCGTTGCTGAAGGCTTTATTCCTGTTATCAATGCCTTCTACCGTAGATTGGTTGTCCTGCCACCCGAACGTGTTTATGAGGGAAATTTCTCCGTCGGTCAACAAAATGGGCTGCGAGACCTGAAACGTTCCGCTGGAGTTAAACGTTTCGTTTGTATACCACTGCGACAGCCTGTTGTCAAACCTTCGGGTTTTACTGTAGCTTATCGGGTCGAGATTAAGGGAAAACTGCGATTTGAGGGACGCCCGCTGGGCAACCAGATTCAACTGATACCTTTCGAGGTTCAGTTTGGAACGTATCAAAGTAGGATTATTCTCCTCCGCAATATCCAGCGCTTCTTCGATAGTGATTGCCTCCTGTGCGGACGAGAGCCACGACAAGCCTGCAATCAATATCGTCACACATGCGAATTTTATCCGTAAACGTCTGTATTTCATAATTTCTTATCTTTAATTATCAAGTAATAATATTTCCAGCCACACCGGCGTCACCGTCTGACAATTTTAACCGCATCGGCCGTTACCGACCTCAGACTGCAATTGTTTGTCAAAACGACATGTACCGTATCTTCATTAAAATAATATGTTCCCAAAATGCTCCAGCCTTCTTCCGAACGCCGGAGGTTTATATAAGCGCTTTCTTCGTATTCGTCATATTTCACTTTGAAAGAATATTCGGCATCTCCGCTTCCGCCGCCTCTGTTGCCGCCTCTGTCGGCATAGCGTCTCTGACGGAGTTCGTCGGGTTTATATACATAATAGTATAAATCATATTGCCCGGTCGCGGGGACGGGTATCTTCCATGTGGCGGTCTGGCTGCCGCTGCCGCTCTTAATGACGTATGCGGAACGGACGTGCGTGCCGTAATATTTATCGTTTGTCGTCAGCGTCCATTGCAACGGGGCGCGCCAGTTCGATACGCC
>JAITDQ010000247.1 GCA_031282485.1 Tannerella sp.
TGTTTTCTTTCGGATTCAGTTATAAATGGTAATTTTATTGACAGACAGGATATAGTTATACGCATATAAGGTCTTTGCACTTAGACTTGTCTGCAAAGAGCCGCCGTTTGCTTTCGACCTGTAAACTTTAACAAAAAATATTACTTGTATATATTGCCTGTATACTTTTTATTACTACTTTTGCCCCGAAATTGCAAAGTAGAGTTTGCAATTTGAAGATTATGAGAGACAATATCAGACATCGTGGTAAAGTGGAAAAAGTCGGAAAACACAAAGTGTTTGTCAGAATAGAACAACAGGCGGCGTGCAGCGCTTGTCACGCACGAACCGCATGCCTTGCTTCGGACAAAAAGGAGAAGATAATTGAGGTGGATGACGATTCAGGGTTATATTCCGTTGATGAGCAGGTTTTCGTTTCTGCGCAGCCGGCCACAGGGTTTCTTGCCGTCGCCGTCGCATTTGTCATACCGCTTGCGCTTGTGATTATCGCACTGATAGTGGGAACCGGCAAAAGCGGAAACGAAGCTGTCGGCGGACTTGCAGGCCTGTCTGTTTTGATCCCTTATTATCTTATATTATATGCTTTACGCGACAAACTGAAGAAAAAATTTGTATTCACGCTGTCAAAAGCGCAGGATACGCTAACCTGAAAACTATTGTAACTGATTATAATAATGTATATAGCAATTATTCTTTTAGGCATGACAGGAGCCATAGCGGCAGTAATATTGTATGTTTTATCCAAAAAGTTTGAAGTTCGGGAAGACCCCCGCATCGTGCAGACGCTCGAGGTTTTACCGGGCGCCAACTGCGGAGGATGCGGCTATCCGGGATGTGGCGGTTTTGCAGCGGCTTGCGTCAAAGCGGAATCGCTCGAAGGTCTGTCATGTCCCGTCGGGGGAACCGGGGTGATGGAAAAAGTTGCGTCCATAATGGGTAAAAATGCGGGAAATAGTGTCCCTAAAGTCGCCGTTGTGCGTTGTAACGGGACATGCGAAGTCCGCCCGCGCACAAACGATTACGACGGCGCTCGGAATTGCACTGTCGCATCCGCCCTCTACAGCGGCGAAACCGCCTGTTCGTTCGGCTGCCTCGGTTTTGGCGACTGCGTCGGCGCCTGTGCGTTCGACGCCATACATATCAACCTGACAACAGGACTTGCCGAGGTCACGGAAGATAAATGTACCGCCTGCGGAGCCTGCGTGAAAGCGTGTCCTAAAAAAATCATCGAGATGCGCAGGAAAGGCACGAAATCGCGCCGTATCTTTGTCTCATGCATGAACAGAGACAAAGGCGGAACGGCACGCAAAGCCTGCGCCAATGCCTGTATCGGTTGCAGCAAATGCCTCAAGGAATGTACTTTCGAGGCAATTACGATAGCGGACAATCTGGCTTATATCGACGATACCAAATGCCGCCTGTGCCGCAAATGTACGGCAGCATGTCCTACCGGAGCGATACACGAGCTAAACTTCCCACTCCGCAAAACAGCGGAAGAAAAGGAATCATTAACCATTAACCATTAACCATTATAAAATTAAAATGCGCACCTTTCGAATTGGAGGTATACATCCACCGGCAAACAAATTATCGGCAGGCCGGCCGATAGAAACGATAGCGCCGCCCGCGACGGCTGTCATACCGTTAAGCCAGCATGCCGGCGCACCGGCTTTGGCCGTGGTCGCCAAAGGAGATAAGGTCAAGGTCGGCACACTTATCGGGAAAGCCGTCGGCTTTGTTTCGGCAAATGTCCATTCGTCCGTATCCGGGACAGTCGCCAAAGTCGACAGCCTGACCGACGGCTCCGGCATATCGCGTCCCGCCATATACATAAATGTAGAAGGCGACGAATGGGAACCGGATATAGACCGCAGCGAAACGTTTGTTAAAGAATGTCGCCTGTCGTCCGCAGAAATCATAAAAAAGATAGAAGCCGCCGGCATCGTCGGTATGGGAGGGGCAACGTTCCCGACCAAAATAAAACTCTCTCCCCCGCCCGGCAACAAAGTCGAAATACTTATCGTAAACGCAGTGGAATGTGAACCTTACCTGACGGCCGACCATTCGCTGATAATGGAAAAAAGCGAACAGGTGATGACGGGAACAACGATTCTCATGAAATCCCTGAACGTCGGTCGCGCCGTAATCGGCATCGAATGTAACAAACCCGATGCAATCGAACGGATGACCGAACTTTCGGCCGGATACGAAGGGATTGAAGTCATGCCGCTGAAAATGAAATATCCCCAGGGCGGCGAAAAACAGCTCATCGACGCCGTCATGCGCCGTCAGGTGAAAAGCGGCGCCCTCCCTGTCTCCGTGGGTGCGGTGGTGCATAATGCCGGAACGGTTTTCGCCGTATACGAAGCCGTTCAAAAGAACAAACCGCTCATCGAACGCGTGATAACGGTGACGGGCAAGAACGTAGCCCGCCCGTCCGATTTCCTTGCCCGCATAGGGACGCCCGTAAGTGTCCTTATTGATGCCGCCGGAGGGATGCCTGCGAATACCGGTAAGATTATCGGCGGCGGCCCGATGATGGGCAGGGCGATGATTCATACCGGTGTGCCCGTTACGAAAGGAAGCTCCGGCATACTTCTCCTGCCGGAGGAAGAATCCGTACGGCGCCCGGCACACGACTGCATACGGTGTGCCAAATGTGTAGGAGCCTGTCCGATGGGACTCGAACCGAGCCTGCTCATGAATCTTTCGGAATACAAACTGTGGGACGACGCGGAAAAAAATTACATCGTCGACTGTATCGAGTGTGGCTCATGCAGCTATACATGTCCTGCAAACCGTCCGCTACTCGACTATATACGTTTGGGCAAAAACACCGTAACGGGAATTATCAGAGCACGAAAAAAATAATGCATGTATGGAAAAAATGATTATATCTCCTTCGCCTCATATACACAGCGGCGATTCAATAAGTAAAAATATGTACGGAGTGCTGACGGCGCTCGTCCCGACATTTCTGGTATCGCTGTACTGTTTCGGTCTCGGCGCGTTGATTGTGACCGTTGTGTCGGTCGCTTCGTGCGTCCTCTGCGAATACCTTATCCAAAAATTCCTTTTCAAAAAAGAACCGGCCATATACGACGGCTCGGCCGTATTAACGGGCGTATTGCTTGCCTTCAACCTGCCTTCGAACCTGCCCGTGTGGATCATTATCATCGGCGCGTTTGTCGCCATCGGCATCGGGAAAATGTCGTTCGGCGGACTTGGGAACAACATCTTCAACCCTGCGCTCGTTGGCCGCGTGTTCCTGCTTATCTCGTTCCCGGCACAAATGACGACATGGCCTGTAGCAGGAGCCTTCCCGACAACGTATCTCGACGCACAGACCGGCGCAACGACGCTGTCCCTGATTCATTACGCCGACGATTACGCCTCGACGGTAATCTCGGCTGTCGGACTTACAGGCGGCAGCCTTGGTGAGATAAGCGAGATAGCCCTGCTGCTGGGCTTTGCGTACCTGCTTTTCCGTAAAATAATCACATGGCACATACCGGTGTCCATACTCGGAACGGTAGCCGTTTTCACCGGCCTCCTTTTTGCCGGGAATATGCTTTATCTTTACAGTGAGACGGGAACTGCGGACATGCAGGCGTTGATGAATCTTGCAAAGATATACAATCCGTTGATGCACCTCACGTCGGGAGGACTGATGCTTGGCGCCGTATTCATGGCCACGGACTATGTCACATCGCCCATGAGTAAAAAAGGAATGGTCGTATATGGCATCGGCATCGGCGTCATTACGGTCGTGATACGCGTGTACGGAGCATATCCCGAAGGTATGTCGTTCGCCATCCTGATTATGAATGCTCTGACGCCGCTTATCAATACATATATCAAACCAAAACACTTCGGAGGAAAATAATATGGAAAAAGTGAAATCAACATTCCCCAATATTCTGCTGTCGCTGACCGTTATATGCCTCGTGGCGGGAATTGCATTATCGGCGGCCGACAAATATACGGAAGACGCGATAAACGCGTCGAAAGCGGCCGAACTCCAAAACGCAATCAGGAACGTAACGCCCGAATTTGACAATAACCCCGCGGAAGAACAATACAAAGTTGCCGTGGCGGAGGGCGATTCCATAACCGTCTATCCGGCAAAAAAAGGAGATAAACCCGTAGGCTGCGCCGTTGAAAGTTACACCCGGAACGGGTTCAGCGGACAGATACGCGTCATGGTGGGTTTCGACGCCGAAGGGAAACTGTTCAATTATTCCGTTCTGGAACATAACGAAACGCCCGGCCTCGGTTCAAAAATGGAGGAATGGTTCCGCCGGGACAAAAACCGCCAAAACATCATCGGCCGCGACATGACCAAAGGTAAACTCAAAGTAGCAAAAGACGGAGGCGACGTGGATGCGATCACAGCTGCGACAATATCGTCCCGCGCGTTCCTCGATGCCGTAAACCTTGCCTGTGCAGCGTTTTCCGGCAGCACGGACGCCGTGAGCGGGGCAACCGGCGCAGCTGCGGACGGGGATGCTACGGGCGGAGCTTCCGGCACGGACGCAAACAGCGGAGCGACCGACATTCATGACAGTGATGATAACGACGCGACAAGCCCGGACGAAAATATTACCGTCCGCGACGGCGACAATAACAGCGGCAGCGGCGGAACGGTAAACGGAAATGAAAATCAGGAATAAGTTAAATATATTGAAATGAAATATTTAAAGATGTTAAAAAACGGCCTTTTAGACGAGAATCCTACATTCGTCCTGTTGCTGGGCATGTGTCCAACACTTGCGACAACATCGTCCGCCATAAACGGGATGAGTATGGGTCTGGCCACTGCTTTTGTCCTCATTTGTTCCAACGTGGCCATATCGGCGCTCAAGAAACTGATACCCGATCAGGTACGCATACCGGCATATATCGTAGTCATTGCTTCGTTCGTGACGGTACTGCAAATGTGCATGCAGGCGTTCGTGCCCGACCTGTACAAAAGCCTCGGACTGTTCATCCCGCTTATCGTCGTGAACTGTATCGTCCTCGGACGTGCGGAATCTTTCGCATCCAAAAACGGAATCATACCTTCCGGCATCGACGGGCTGGGTATGGGACTGGGTTTTACCCTTGCGCTGACGCTGCTCGGACTGTGCCGCGAACTTATCGGAACGGGGAAAATATTCGGACTGACAATCTTCCCCGAAAACTACGGAGCGTTGATATTCGTGCTCGCACCGGGAGCATTCATAGCGTTAGGTTACCTTATTGCTATTACAAACAAACTGATGAAAAAGAACGTCACCTGACTGTATAACTGATAAACAATTTAACAAATGGAATACATTATAATCTTCATCGCTGCGGTTTTTGTGAACAATATCGTATTGTCGCAATTCCTGGGGATATGTCCGTTCCTCGGCGTATCAAAAAAAATTGACACGGCAATGGGAATGGGTATGGCCGTCATGTTCGTACTGACGATATCTACAATCGTCACATTCCTTATTCAGAAACATGTGCTCGACATATTCGGCCTCGGATACCTCCAGACAATCGTATTCATCCTCATCATTGCGGCATTGGTGCAAATGGTGGAAATAGTCCTCAAGAAAGTATCCCCTTCGCTCTACCAAGCATTGGGCGTGTTTCTCCCCCTCATAACGACGAACTGTGCAATCCTCGGCGTCGCCATACTCGTCATACAAAAGGAATACAACCTCGTGCAATCGGTCGTTTACGCCATTTCGACGGCCGTCGGCTTCGCGCTGGCACTCGTTATATTTGCCGGAATACGCGAACAGTTAGCCCGGACAAACGTCCCCGCAGCTATGAAGGGCATACCTGTCGCCCTCATAACGGCCGGACTTTTGGCCATGGCGTTCATGGGGTTTTCGGGTATTGTTTAAAATGAATATTAATTATATATTATTAAATTATGAAGAAAAAAATATTAGTTACGGGAGGCGCCGGATACATCGGGTCGCACACCACAGTAGAACTGCAAAACGCAGGATATGATGTTGTCATCATAGATAACCTGTCGAATTCAAACGCAAACGTAATCGACGGAATCGAAAAAATAACCGGCATACGTCCCGTTTTCTCAAAGACGGACTGTAACGACAGGGACGGCGTCGAAAAAATCCTGTCCGACAACCCCGGCATCGCCGGCATAATCCACTTCGCCGCAAGCAAAGCCGTCGGCGAATCGGTACAAAAACCGTTGTTATACTACCGCAATAACATCGTTTCGCTCCTCAACCTGCTCGACCTGATGCCGCAGTACGGCATCAAAGGCCTTGTCTTTTCCTCGTCATGCACGGTCTACGGCCAGCCCGACATCCTTCCCGTCACGGAAGACGCTCCAATCAAACCGGCATTATCGCCCTACGGTAACACCAAACAGATAAACGAAGAAATCATACGCGACACGATACACGCCGGAGCGCCGTTCAAGAGCATAATACTGCGTTACTTCAATCCTATCGGCGCACATCCGTCGGCAGAAATCGGGGAACTCCCTATCGGGGTACCGCAGAACCTCGTGCCGTTCCTCACGCAGACAGCCGCCGGTATCCGGCCGGAGTTAAGCGTCTACGGTAACGACTACGACACCCCCGACGGCACCTGCATACGCGACTACATCAATGTCGTAGACCTTGCCAAAGCGCACGTCACCGCTATTAACCGCATGTTGAATGACCGGTCGGAAGAAAAACTCGAAATATTCAACCTCGGAACCGGAAACGGCGTTTCCGTACTCGAACTGATAAACACATTCGAGCAAGCGACAGGCGTAAAAGTACCTCATAAAATAGTAGGCCGTCGCGAAGGCGATATCGAAAAAGTATGGGCAAACCCCCGGCACGCAAACAACGTCCTCGGCTGGAAATCCGAGGAAACCCTCGAAGACACCCTCCGCTCCGCATGGAAATGGCAGGAGAAACCGGCAAAACTGAAATGACAAAAATAGTCCGGACGGAAAACATCCGCCCGGACTTTTTTTGTCACTCAACGCATGAAAGGCATGTTACACTTCTTCCAACTCATATTTGTCTTTGCCGATAAAAATTAACGAAAGATACCGGACATCCGTACGTCCGGCAAATAGATAGGAATTCTTTTATTTTCACAGCCTGTGTCCGCGGTGAACTTCCCTTCGGGAGAGATTTTTGCCGTCCGGTCAAACTTTTTTATGCAAAAAATTTTCTTTTTGATGTTATATTTTTTCCTTTGCAACGTCATCAGTATGAATATGCAATCGGAACAGTTCAAAAAAGACATTATTCCTCTCCGGCAAACGCTTTTTGCGACAGCTCTGAAATGGATGCAACAGGAAGAGGAGGCTGAAGATGCGACTCAGGAAACGCTGCTTCGCATGTGGAATGTCCGTGAACAGTTGGATACGGTGGCTAATCCGGGAGCGTTTGCCATGCAGACCGTCAAAAACATCTGTATCGACCGCCTCCGAAGGCAGAAAGAAAAAACGACTGTCGACGACTTGCCTGCGGAAACGGATTACGAAACGCCCTATACGGAAATCGAACGCAAGGATGCCGTCGAGCTTGTTAAGAGGATTATCGAGCATTTGCCTGTCCTGCAGCAAACCATTATCCGGATGCGCGATATCGAAGGATTCGAGTTGCAGGAAATTGCAGAAATAACCGGTACGCAGGTGAGCGCCGTTACGACGAATCTTTCCCGGGCACGAAAAAAAGTACGGGATCAATATATGAAAATTATGAATTATAGATTATGAGAAAAAGAAAAATAGATATGGAATCGCTGGTTGACGCGTATTTCAACGGATTGACCGGTTTGAAGGAAGAACAGCTTCTGCGGGATTATTTCCGAAAGGACGACCTGCCGGAAACGCTGAAGGTGTATCAACCGCTTTTCCGTTATCTGGCTGCCGAACGGAAGGAAAGGCGCCGCCATACGCTTCATTTGCAGCTTCGGAGAAACGCCTGGAAATGGAGTGCGGCCGCCGCCGTTTTGCTCCTATGCATCGCGTTGCCGTTTGCCGGTCGTATGTACAAAACTGCGTCGCCGGAAATTTCGCAAATGTATATCAACGGGAAAAAATACACGAATATCGAACTTATACAGTCGGAAACGCTCAAGACACTGGAACATCTCGCCGAAAGTAACGAATCGGCGATTTCTTATCAGGCCGAAGCGCTGGAATCGTTTTTCCGGTAACAAATTAAACATGAAATGATATGGATATGACAAGGAAAATATTTTTTTTACTGATCCTCTTCGCCTCTTGCGGATTTGCACACGCGCAGAAAGGCTTGCATGTTGACGTCGTATTCGGCGACTACGGCAAACAGAAGGGAGCTGTCTTCATTGAACTGGCAAAGGACGTGTTGGGGCGTCATTCCCGTATTAACCGCTACAAAAGCCTGACAATCCCTTACGATCCCGAAATCATCCGTACGGCGCTGAACGCGATCCGGACAGATATGAAGAACGGGGAAATTATGATGGAATCGCAAAAGGACGGGATAACGGAAACCGGATATTATCACTTAGCAAAGAGGGAAAATTCGGAGGAAGAAGAATACATCCTGTTCAGCGCCAAATCAAAAAAAATGATCCTGATTTACGTCCGGGGCGCCTTTCCGCCTTCGCAACTGGAAAAGGAAATATACAAACTGCAGGATTTATTCATCAAAGTTAATAATAAACGAATTAAATTATAAATATTATGAAAAGAATTTCAGGACTGATTGTGTGCGCCCTCTTAATGATTTCCCCTGTACGGGCGCAGGAAAACG
>JAITDQ010000257.1 GCA_031282485.1 Tannerella sp.
TGGAAGAAGCTGTTGAAAAACAAAAGCTGGTATTCAATGGAATTACTCCAGTAACTGGCGTTGTGTGCGCCGGGGCGGGAGATGTAGTCGTGTTTTATATTGCGGTATAACATTTCACGGTGGAGGTTTTCATTCACTTCGTAGAAGAAATCTTCCGTCCCGCAGTCGAAAATGATTGCAAGACCGGGTTTGACGAGATGCAGCTGTCCGATAACCGTATGATTATCCCAGCGTTCGCTGTTTTCGCTGTAATTGCCTAAGGCATCCTTCATTTCCCAGTTGCCGGGGAACGGACGGATGTCCACACCGCCGCTCGTAGCGCCGCAGGCGCCGAAGACGGACGGATGACGTATGCCGAGCCACAGCCCCCCGTGACCGCCCATGCTAAGTCCCGTCACGGCGCGTCCCGACCGGTCTTTCCGGGTTTTGTAATGTTCGTCCATGTAATTCACCAATTCACGGGATACATACGTCTCGTATTTCATTCCCGGATTCACGGGACTGTCCCAGTACCATGAATTTTTCCCGTCGGGACATACGATAATCATGCCGTACTGCGTCGCAAGCTCGGGCAAAGCGGGTTTTATCTGGAGCCACGACTTGTGGTTTCCGCCGTATCCGTGAAGCAAATACAGCACGGGAAAGTCCGTTTTGCTTTCATAACCGGCAGGGAGGATCACAACATTCTTCACCTTCACATTCATCGACGGACTTAAAACCTCGACAGTATCAACCTGTTTTGCCGGAACAGCCATGCAGAAGATACCGAAACACAGCAATAAAAGAATCTTTTTCATCACAAATTATACGATTTTAATTTGGCGCCAAATGTACGCAAAAAAGTCCGGTTGCGGAAATGCAGTAAAATAAAAATCCGGATTATGCAGGTTTACGCGCAAAAAGAATTAAAAAAAATGCGTAAAAATCTATTTTGCAACGAAAAAAAGTCTATCTTTGCACCCTAAAAACATATTTAGTAATTAAAGTAACAATATAAATATATAAAAATCAATGCAAAACAAAGGATTTGTAAGAGTATTCGCGATTTTGCTGGCGTTCGTATGTATTTTTTACCTGTCATTTTCGTTTGTGACAAGTAAATATAATAACGAAGCGGCAGTTTATGCGAACGGAGATGCGGCAAAAGAAAATTACTATCTGGATTCTCTTGCCAACAAACAAGTATGGTTGGGCTACACATTAAAACAATGTCGTGAAAATGAAGTTACGTTAGGTCTTGACCTGAAAGGCGGTATGAATGTCATTCTGGAACTGAACGTGGCGGATGTGATCCGTTCACTGTCGAACAACAACAGGGACGAAAATTTCAACAAGGCGCTTGATGCGGCATACGCACGTCAGGCTACAAGCCAGAAAGGGTTTATTGACCTGCTGGCGGAAGAGTACAGAAAACTCGATCAGGGAGCGCGCCTGTCTGCCATTTTCAGTACGTTCGACCTGAAAGAAAAAATTACACCCCAAAACACGGACGAACAGGTTATCGCCGTATTGCGCGACGAACTGAAAAGCGCAATCGATAACTCCTTTAATGTATTACGCACACGTATAGACCGTTTCGGCGTGGTATCCCCAAACATACAGCGCCTCGAAACGGACGGACGTATCCTCGTCGAACTGCCGGGTGTGAAAGAACCCGAACGTGTACGCAAACTGCTTCAGGGAAGTGCAAACCTTGAGTTCTGGGAAACGTATGACCTGACACAGTTATATCAACAGTTAACGGAAGCCGACGGCGTCCTGGCGCGTATAGAAGAAGACCGGGCGACAACGTCCGAAGCCGCCGCCGGAACGGAAACTCCCGCAGGAGAAAACCTCACGGCGGAAACACCCGGAACAACAACGGCGGAAAAGCCTGCGGATGCTACGTCCGAAGCAGATTCACTGCTGGATCAGTTTGACATCGAAAAAAAGGCCGAGACACAGTCCGACGCGGAACTGGCCAAACAGCATCCGTTATTTTCCATCCTTACGCCGAACGTGTACAACGGACAGCTGGCGCCGGGACCAATCGTCGGTATCGCATCCAAACAGGATATGCCGAAAATCGACAGTTTGCTGAACATGAAACAGGTTAAAGAGGTATTGCCTAACAATGTGATATTCCGGTGGGCGGTGAAATCGCGCGACGAAAACGAACAGTTCTTCGAATTATATGCCTTAAAGGTTACAAACCGCGACGGTTCGCCTGCCCTGAGCGGCGACGTCGTAACGGATGCAAACGCCGACTTTGCCCAGGACAGGATGTCGCGGGCGGAACAGGTCGTGAGCATGACGATGAACGCCGAAGGTGCAAAAGCATGGGCGCGCCTGACGAAAGAAAACATGGGCAAATGCGTAGCAATCGTCCTCGACAATCTGGTATATTCCGCTCCTACCGTACAGGCGGAAATCACGGGCGGACGTTCGCAGATTACCGGACATTTCTCCGTCGAAGAAGCAAAGGACTTGGCGAATGTGCTGAAATCCGGTAAAATGGCGGCTTCGGTCAATATTGTACAGGAAGACATCGTCGGCCCGTCGCTCGGACAGGAAGCTATCAATGCGGGTATTATCTCATTCATCGTCGCACTGATCGTGCTGATGGCATATATGTGCCTGATTTACGGATTCCTCCCGGGAATGGTCGTGAACGGGGCGCTGATGCTGAATATCTTCTTTACGCTCGGTATCCTTGCCTCGTTCAAGGCGGTACTTACCCTGCCGGGTATCGCCGGTATGGTGCTTACACTCGGTATGGCGGTCGACGCGAACGTGCTGATCTACGAACGAACCAAGGAGGAACTTCGATCGGGAAAACAACTCGCCCGCTCGCTCGCCGACGGTTACAAAAACGCTTTCTCGGCGATCTTCGACTCCAACCTGACAACGATGATTGCGGGCGCCGTGCTGTTCATCTTCGGTACCGGCCCGATCAAGGGATTTGCGTGGACGCTGCTGATCGGTATTGCCGTTTCGTTCCTGACGGCGGTGTTCCTGACACGCCTCGTTTACGAATGGTTAATTGCAAAAGATAAACTCAAGGATCAGACTTTTACGACGAACCTTTCTAAGAATTTCTTAGTCAACCCGAACTTTAACTTCCTCGGCAAACGGAAAATCGGCTATTTCATCCCGCTGGCGATTGTTGTCCTTGGCGGCATATCATTGGCCACAGTCGGGCTAAATTCCGGTATTGACTTCACGGGAGGACGCAATTATGTGATACGTTTCGATCAGGACATCCGTACGGATGACCTCCGCTCTTCACTCGACGAGCAGCTGGAAGGCTCCGTGAGCGTCATAACGATAGGCTCCGCCAATCAGGTGCGCATATCGACCAACTATAAAATCTCAGATAACAACCCGGCCGTAGATGAGGAAATAAACGGTAAATTATACGAAGGGGTAAAAGACCTCCTGCCTTCGGGAACTACCTTGCAGCAATTTACGGAACAGTACATAAAAAGTTCGCAGAAAGTAGGGCCGAGCATGGCGGACGACATAAAGAACAGCGCCGTTATGGCCGTTATCATCGCCATGTTCTGTATGGCGCTGTACATTCTGGCGCGTTTCCGCGACTGGGGATTCTCGATCGGCGTGTTCATATCGGTGCTTGTCACGACGCTGTGTATCATTGCATTTTACACGCTGTTCTGGAAAATCCTCCCGTTCTCCATGGAAGTAGACCAGACGTTCATAGCCGCCATCCTGACCGTCATCGGCTATTCCATCAACGACACGGTGGTCGTATTCGACCGTATCCGCGAGACCATACAGGCCTATCCCAAACGCGACCGCTATCAGGTCATCAACGATGCGTTGAACTCGACCCTGTCGCGAACATTCAACACAACGCTGTCCACCTTTGTCGTCGTATTATGTATCTTCCTGCTCGGCGGCGTCACGATCCGCAGTTTCACGTTCGCCATCATGCTCGGCGTGATTATCGGAACCTATTCCACCCTGTTCGTCGCCACCCCCATCGCATACGAAATACAAAAATACCGCATGGCCAAAAAAGGCGCCGCCCCGGAACCGGCAACCGCCAAAAGATAGTATCTATAACGGTTATTGAAAAGTTTAAGCCTGTAAAAATTTTTTTTTACGGGCTTTTTCTTTTTTGGGGGATGTGGCGGTGGCGGGTTGTCGCGAATTGTCGCAAAACAGGAAGGCCATTATTTCCGCAAACCCCCTTCGTAGCCTGCAAGGCCTCTCCTCCCCCGTTTTATTTCCCTTATTTCATTCACAGATTTGAATGGTCGGTGCGACAATCTGAAATGT
>JAITDQ010000267.1 GCA_031282485.1 Tannerella sp.
CGGGTTTTCTACTTTGTTGGAGGAAATTGATTTATAGCGATTAATGGACAGGGAGAAAATAATATTGGGAATTGATCCCGGGACGATCATTATGGGATACGGGGTTTTGCGGGTAGAGGGGAAAACGCCATCTCTCGAAACAATGGGTGTGCTTAAACTGAATAAGTTTGAGAATCACTACCTTCGGCTTCGACATATATTTGAACGGGTCGTACAGCTTATTGATTCGTATCATCCCGACGAACTGGCTATTGAAGCGCCGTTTTTCGGGAAAAATGTGCAGAGTATGCTGAAACTTGGCCGCGCCCAGGGAGTTGCGATAGCGGCGGCTCTTCATCGCGATATTCCGATATGCGAATATGCGCCGTTAAAAATAAAAATGGCGATAACGGGTAACGGGCAGGCGTCGAAGGAACAGGTTTCCGGGATGCTGCAACGGATGTTGCATATCCCGGATGAAAACATGTTGCCCCAGCTTGATGCGACCGACGGGCTTGCCGCCGCTTTTTGCCATTATCTCGAGACAAGCAGGCCTAAACTCGATAAAAATTATTCCACATGGAAGGATTTTATAGCTAAAAACCCTTCCAAGATACGAAAATAACCGGGGACGTTATATCCGTTCATACAATCCCCCCGGACTGCAATCCGGCAACCCCCGGGCCGGGCTATCAGACGACCCCCTGGGCTATCATCGCTTTCGCTACTTTCATGAATCCGGCAATGTTGGCTCCTTTTACATAATTAATATAATCACCTTCGCGTCCGTGTTCCACACACTGATTGTGAATGTCGCTCATTATCCGGTGCAGTTTTTGGTCGACTTCGTCCGGCGTCCAGGATATGTGCATGGCATTTTGTGTCATCTCAAGGCCGGACGTCGCCACTCCCCCTGCGTTTACGGCTTTTCCGGGGGCGAACAGTGTTTTGTTGTGAATAAACACGTCTACCGCTTCGGCCGTACATCCCATATTGGATATTTCCGCAACACATTTTATGCCGTTTTCGATCAGGATGTTCGCGTCGGAGGCGTCGAGTTCGTTCTGAGTGGCGCATGGCAGGGCGATGTCCGCTTTCTGTTCCCACGGGCGTTTTTCGGGGAAAAATGCGGCGCTGCCGAATTTGTCGGCGTAAGGAGCGACGATATCTTCACCGGAAGCGCGAAGTTCGAGCATATAGTCAATTTTATCCCCGCAGATACCGTCCGGGTCGTATACATACCCGTCCGGCCCGGAGATTGTAATCACTTTGGCTCCCAGTTCCGTCGCTTTGACGGCCGCGCCCCAAGCCACATTCCCGAAACCCGACAAGGCGACGGTCTTGCCTTTTATATCCATTCCATGCTCCTGCAACATTCGGTTGACGAAATATAACCCTCCGAAACCGGTCGCTTCGGGACGTAATATCGAACCTCCGTATTCGAGGCCTTTACCCGTGATTGTACCGGTATTTTCGCGTGCAAGCTTTTTGTACATTCCATACAGATAGCCTATTTCGCGTCCTCCGACGCCGATGTCTCCCGCCGGGACGTCCGTGTCCGGCCCGATATTGCGCCATAATTCCGTCATGAACGCCTGGCAGAAACGCATTATTTCCGCATCGCTGCGTCCGCGTATGGAAAAATCGGAACCGCCTTTTCCTCCTCCCATAGGCAGTGTGGTAAGTGCATTTTTAAACGTCTGCTCGAACGCCAGAAATTTCAGGATAGACAGGTTTACCGAGGCATGGAAGCGTAATCCGCCCTTATACGGGCCTATTGCATTATTAAATTGTACGCGATAGCCGAGGTTTACATGAATCTCTCCCTTATCGTCGACCCATGGTACACGAAAAGTAATTATCCTGTCCGGCTCGACAAGGCGTTCTATTATTTTTGCTTTTTCAAACTCCGGGTGTTCGTTATATACATCCTCGATGCTTATCAAAACCTCTTTGACAGCCTGCATGTATTCTTTTTCCCCGGGGTGCTTGGCTTCCAGGGAAGCTAATATCTGTTCCGTTTTCATTACTTAAAGACTTGAGTCATGGGACGCCCAATCCACACCTGGGGTTGTTTCAGATCAAAAATATAAGCAACGGTAGACGCTATGTCAAACTGCATCATGCTTTCGTCGAAGCGGAAATCTTTCTTTACGTTTTTGCCGCTGATGATAAACGGCGTTTCCATTTCCAGCATGGTTTTGCCGCCGTGTCCTTTGCCTGTACCTCCGTGGTCGGCGGTTACGATAAAAATGGTTTCGTCGAAGATTCCGGCTTTTTTAACCGCTTCAATTATTTTACCCACATATCCGTCCAAGCGGGTGAGGGTCGCATAATAGCCGGGTGTATCATGGCCTTCCCCATGTCCGACATGGTCGGGTTCGTCAAATATGATTGCGGCAAATTCCGGTTTTTTTTCGGTAATATACTTGACGGCCATGTCGCATAAACCTTCCGGCACGACTTTGTAATCGGGAGATTGCTTGTAGTAACTGAGGGATAAGGTGTCCACCAAATACTTTATTCCTTCCCAGTCATAAATGCAACCTGTTTCCGCGTTTGGATTTTTATCCCTGAACAGCTGGAATACGGTTGGGAAAATGTTGTTTTTACCGGTTACGCGCGACGGCAGTTCCGGCGTTTTCGAACCCCATTCCGTGTATCCGTGCAGTTCCGGACAGGCGCCCATAAACATGGATGCCCAGTTGACCGCGCTTGATGAAGGTAATACCGAGCGTTTTTTGAGCGTCCAAGCTCCGTCGGCAGCTAATTTTTTGACATTCGGCATGTCTGCTTTTTCAAAACTGTAGGATCCCCATCCGTCAAGTCCGATAAAGATGACGTGTTTAGCCTTTGTTTTTGCAGACATCGTGCCGGCTGCGGCACAAATAAAAAGACTGATAAAGACTGTTTTTACAAATAGTTTCATGTTTAATTTTTTTTTAGGTTGTTATTGTATACAATAGGCCGCGAAGATAGTAAAAAAATCGTCTGTAACGCATGTTTTTCATCCCTGTTTAAAAACATAGTTCAAGAACATGCAAATAAAAAATATTATATTCGGTAATTATGCGTACTTTGCGAAAATTTTTAGGAAACACTATTAAAATATCAATATTAACATCAAAAAGTTTAATTGTCATGAAAGTTTATCAAACGAGTGAAATTAAGAACATTTCAATTTTGGGAAGTTCCGGTACTGGGAAAACCACCCTTGCAGAAGCAATGCTTTACGAGGGTGGTATTATAAAACGTCGCGGATCTGTAAAAACCGGTTCTACGGTTACTGATTATTTTCCGGTGGAGAAAGAGTATGGATATTCTGTTTTCTCTACCGTTTTCAGTGTGGAGTGGAATGGAAGGAAACTGAATTTTATTGATTGTCCGGGTTCGGATGATTTTATAGGAGGCGCCGTTTCCGCACTGAATGTTACGGATACCGCCCTGATGGTAATAAACGCGCAATACGGCGTTGAAGTAGGCACGGTAAATCAGTTCCGTTACACCGAACAGTTCCACAAGCCGGTAATTTTTATTATTAATCAGCTTGATAACGATAAGGCGGATTACGAATCTTCCGTATCGCAGTTGAAGGATAATTACGGCGGAAAGGTGATACAGATACAGTATCCCGTTACGTGCGGTACGTCATTCAATGCTGTTGTGGATGTGCTGAAAATGAAAATGTATCGCTGGAAACCGGAAGGCGGTGTGCCGGAAGTGCTTGAAATTCCCGACAGCGAGGCGGAAAAGGCGGCGGAACTGCATCAGATACTGGTGGAAGCAGCGGCCGAACACGATGATTCCTTAATGGAAAAATTCTTTGACCAGGGCACGCTTACGGAAGATGAAATGCGTGCCGGTATCCGCGCCGGACTTGTGACGCGCGGAATGTTCCCCGTCTTTTGCGTATGCGCCGAACGGGATATGTGTGTGCGCCGGACGCTTGAGTTTCTGGGAAACGTAGTCCCCAGTACGGACAGGATGCCGCGTCTTGTTACGACCGACGGCCGCGAAGTTACGCCCGACCCGGACGGACAGGCGAGTTTGTTTTTCTTTAAAACAACGATAGAGCCTCATATCGGGCAGGTCTCCTATTTCAAAGTGATATCGGGAAAGGTGAAATCCGGCGATGATCTGCAAAACATTGACCGCGGTTCGAAGGAACGTCTTGCCCAGCTGTTTGTTGTCGACGGACAGATGCGTTCGGAAGTAACCGAAATGGTTGCGGGCGATATCGGGGCGACCGTTAAACTTAAAGATGTACGCCTGGGTAATACGCTTAACGGTAAGGGCGGCGATTACAGGTTCAATTTCATACGTTATCCCGAACCGAAATTCAGACGTGCAATAAAAGCCGTTAACGAATCCGACGCCGAGAAGTTAAGCGAGATATTAACCCGCATGCATGAAGAAGATCCTACTTGGATAATCGAACAGTCGAAGGAATTGAAGCAGACGATTGTATCCGGTCAGGGCGAGTTTCATTTGCGTACGTTGAAGTGGCGCATAGAAAATAATGATAAACTTTTTATCGAATATCTTGAGCCGAAGATTCCGTATCGTGAAACCATCACGAAGGCAGCCCGCGCCGATTACCGTCATAAGAAACAGTCGGGAGGCGCCGGCCAGTTCGGCGAAGTGCACCTTATCATAGAACCCTATTACGAAGGGATGCCGGCTCCTTCACTCTACCGTTTCGGCGGACAGGAGTTTAAGATGAGCGTGCGCGATACGCAGGTGATAGAAATGGAGTGGGGCGGAAAATTAGTATTCGTCAGCTGTATTGTCGGAGGTTCCATTGATGCGCGTTTCATGCCGGCTATCCTGAAAGGTATCATGGCGCGTATGGAGCAGGGGCCTCTTACCGGATCGTATGCACGTGATGTACGCGTATGCGTGTACGACGGAAAGATGCACCCCGTTGACAGCAACGAAATATCGTTCATGCTTGCCGGACGTAATGCGTTCAGTATGGCATTTAAGGAAGCCGGCCCGAAAATCCTTGAGCCTATTTATGATGTGGAAGTGCTTGTGCCGGGCGACTTCATGGGCGATGTGATGGGCGACCTGCAAGGACGTCGCGCGATGATCATGGGAATGAACAGCGAAAAAGGCTATGAAAAAATCATGGCAAAAGTTCCGCTGAAAGAAATGTCGAGCTATTCGACATCGTTGAGTTCCATTTCCGGCGGACGCGCATCGTTTACAATGAAATTTTCTTCCTACGAATTAGTCCCCGCCGACATTCAGGAAAAACTTTTGAAAGAGTATGCCGAATCGCAAGCGGATGAATAGTGTTTTTGTTTTAATATTGTGATTGATAACGGTGCCTGAAAATTTTGGGCGCCGTTATTTTTTTTGAAGACGCCGCCGCTTATTTTTGTTTTTTTATGTTTTTGTACAGCGGGACGAAAACGATTATTGCAGATGCAACGATCGAGAAAACTACCATGAAATCTATTTTTTCACTGTATGCAAGAAGCATATAGCATAGAAAAATCCATAGTAATATTAAACAGACAGCCTGAGAGTTGGTAATTTTTCTGCGCGCCATATTTTTATCATTTTTTTAGCCTCCGAACGGAACCGTTATCCGTTGAAATACCTGTTCAGATAAATGATAATCCCCAAAAGCGCCACTATCACGATGATAATAACGGTCAGCGCTTTCGATAATTTTTCTTTGCTTTCCTTATAGATGCGGTTCTGTTCCGAATTTTCGAACGCGACTGCCTCAAGAAGCTCTTCCGGGACGTCATATCCGTGAGCTTTCATGATCTCGGATGCCTGTAAAATATCTTTTTGTAAAAGTTCAACTTTTACTCCTCCCGAATCCACATATCCGAACATCACACGACTGCTGATGCCGTCGCGCACGTAACATTCGATACCTTCCGACTGAAGGAGATTAGCGAGCATCTCCGCATCCGACGTTTGTTGAAA
>JAITDQ010000306.1 GCA_031282485.1 Tannerella sp.
TTTTGTTTTGCTTTTGCTTTTAATACTTCGGCTACGGCGGGAAGTATGGATATGAAGATGATTAAAATGACTACAATGTCAAGATTTTTTTCGACCCATTCCAGACGTCCGACGAAAACGCCTAATATGCAAAAGGCCGTCACCCACAGGATTCCCCCTGTGACATTAAACGAAAAGAAATGCATGTAGTTCATTTTTCCTATTCCCGCAACGAAGGGGGCAAATGTCCGTACGATAGGAACAAAACGGGCTAAAATAATCGTCTTTCCTCCGTGTTTTTCATAAAACCGGTTTGTCTGTTCCAGATATTTTTGTTTGAATATTTTGGAATCTTTATTGGCAAACAGTTTTTTACCGAAAAAACGTCCTATGGTATAATTCGCGGCATCGCCCGTCACGGCGGCGATTATTAAAATGAGAATCAGCCAGTAGACGTGTAACGCATTGTCGGGACGCACGGCTATGGCGCCGGCCAGAAACAAAAGCGAATCTCCCGGCAGGAATGGGGTTACGACTAATCCCGTTTCACAGAAAATTATTAAAAATAAAATAGCATAAACCCATACGCCGTATTCCGAAACCAGTATATCCAGCGTACCGCCCGTATCCCTCAACAGATCAAGAAAGAAAGTCCATATTTCCTGTAATATTTCCATAGTTTTTAATTTTAAGGTGCAAAGATAACTTCATTGATTGGAAAACAGGCTATATATTGTTTTTTTTAACGAATTATAATCCGGTTATTTTTATTCCTGCAGGATTCATTTTCTAATTCCATAAAAAAGGATTATCTTTGCGGCAATTTTTTAACAGGGAATTATAATATGAGTAATCGATTTGCTGAATATGATGCATTTGACTTGTCGGAAGTCAACAAAAATGTACTGAAAAAATGGAAAGACGGCGATATTTTTCATAAAAGTCTGGAAATCCGCAAAGGCGCCCCGTCGTTCATTTTTTATGAAGGCCCGCCGTCGGCTAACGGCATGCCGGGTATTCATCATGTGATTGCCCGTTCCATAAAAGACATATTCTGCCGTTACAAGACGATGAAGGGATTTCTCGTTGAACGCAAAGCGGGGTGGGATACGCACGGACTGCCGGTCGAGCTTGGCGTGGAAAAACAGCTTGGCATCACGAAAGAAGATATCGGCAGGAAAGTATCCGTTATTGATTATAACAGAGAATGTCGCCGGGACGTCATGAAATTTACCAAAGAATGGGAAGACCTGACGCAGATTATGGGATACTGGGTGGATATGGAACACCCGTATGTCACCTGCGACAACCGGTATATCGAGACGCTATGGTTTTTACTCAAGGAACTTTATAAAAAAGATTTACTCTACAAGGGATATACCATACAGCCCTATTCGCCTGCCGCAGGAACGGGACTGAGTACGCACGAACTTAACCAGCCGGGATGTTACCGCGACGTCAAGGACACAACCGTCACGGCTCTTTTTAAAATGAAGCATCCGAAACCGGAAATGACGGGGTGGGGGACGGCCTGTTTCGTCGCATGGACGACAACGCCGTGGACTTTGCCCTCAAACACGGCATTGTGCGTCGGCCTCAACATAACGTATGCCGCCGTCCGCACGTATAATCCTTATAGCGGGGAACCGGTGACCGTCGTACTGGCAAAAGACCTCATACCGGCTCATTTCAGCCCTAAAGCCGAAGGCATGGCGCTGGGAGATTTTCATCCGGGCGATAAGGTGACGCCTTATGAAATCGTTTGCGAATATCAGGGAAAAGATCTGGTGGGAATGGAATATGAGCAGCTTATTCCGTGGTTCAATCCCGGCGAAGGAGCGTTCCGCGTCATATCGGGCGATTATGTAACGACGGAAGACGGTACGGGTATTGTACACATAGCCCCGACGTTTGGCGCCGACGACGCGCGCGTGGCGAAAAATTTCAATGTGCCCCCGGTGCAGTTAGTCGATAAAGCCGGAAATCTTCGTCCGGCCGTCGATTTGAAAGGCCGCTTCTACCGTCTCGAAGACCTCGACGAAGAATATGTTAAGGCAAGCGTCAATGTCGATTTGTATAAAACCTATTCCGGCCGCTATGTGAAAAACGAATATGAGCCGGAGCCTGTCGACGGAAACGAAACGCTTGATATCGAACTGAGCGTTATGCTTAAACAGCAGGGACTCGCTTTCAGGATTGAAAAACATATACACAATTACCCTCACTGCTGGCGTACGGACAAACCGATACTGTACTATCCCTTAGACAGCTGGTTTATAAGAACTACGGCCTGTCGCGAGCGTATGATTGAGCTTAATAATACGATAAACTGGAAACCTCAAAGCACCGGGACGGGACGCTTCGGCAAATGGCTCGAAAACCTGCAGGACTGGAACCTTAGCCGCAGCCGTTATTGGGGAACGCCGCTTCCGATATGGCGTACGGACGACGGGGCGGAAGAACGGTGCATAGGCTCGGTCGAAGAACTGTACGGCGAAATGGATAAATCCGTCGCTGCCGGGTTTATGGCAAGCAATCCGTATCGGGAAACAGGTTTCGTCGCCGGTGATTATTCGGGGGAAAATTATGACCGGATAGACCTTCACCGCCCGTACGTGGATGATATCATACTCGTATCGGACAGCGGCAAACCGATGAGACGCGAACAGGATCTGATCGACGTATGGTTTGATTCCGGCGCGATGCCTTATGCCCAGATACATTACCCGTTCGAAAACCGGGAACTTTTCGACAGCCGTGAAGTTTATCCGGCGGATTTTATTGCGGAAGGTGTAGACCAGACGCGCGGCTGGTTCTTCACCCTGCATGCGCTGGGAAGCATGGCGTTCGACAGCGTGGCGTTCAAAAACGTTGTTTCCAACGGGCTTGTGCTCGATAAAAACGGCAACAAAATGTCCAAACGCCTCGGCAACGGCGTCGACCCGTTCGAAACGATCGAGAAATACGGCTCGGACCCTCTGCGCTGGTACATGATAACGAATGCGTCGCCATGGGACAATATCAAATTCGATGTTGACGGGATTGAGGAAGTGCGCCGCAAATTTTTCGGTACATTATATAATACGTATTCGTTTTTTTCACTCTATGCGAATGTCGACGGGTTCACGTACGGCGAACCGGACGTGCCCGTGAATGAGCGTCCCGAGATAGACCGCTGGATACTGTCGCTTCTTAATTCGCTGATAAAAGAGGTCGACGAATATTATAACGCTTACGAACCGACGCGTGCGGGACGTTTGATATCGGATTTCGTGAACGATCACCTGAGTAACTGGTATGTCCGCCTCAATCGCCGCCGCTTCTGGGGCGGCGGTATGACGACCGACAAACTGTCGGCTTACCAGACGCTTTATACGTGCCTCGAGACCGTAAGTAAACTGATGGCGCCCATTTCTCCGTTCTATTCCGACCGGCTGTTTACCGATCTGGTTTCGGTTACGGGACGCGACCGCGCCGAATCCGTTCATCTTGCCGGTTTCCCGGTATGCGACGAATCCGTTATCAACCGGACGCTTGAAGACCGGATGCAGATAGCGCAGACGATTACGTCCATGGCGCTGGCATTGCGCCGCAAGGTAGGCATAAAAGTCCGCCAGCCGCTGCAGGCGATTATGGCGCCGGCGTTGAACGACGAACAGAAAGTGAATATCGAAGCGGTCAAAAGCCTTGTGCTCAACGAGGTTAATGTTAAGGAACTGCATTTTGTCGACAATGCTTTCCTTGTGAAAAAGATAAAGCCGGACTTTAAGAAGCTGGGGCCTCGCTACGGCAGGATAATGAAACCGTTGACGGAATCTGTCCGGGAGATGCCGCAGGAGGATATTGCACGGTTTGAGCAGGCCGGCAGGTGTGTATTCCATATTGACGGGCAGGCGTGTGAAATAACCCTCGATGACGTGGAAATCATATCGGAAGATATCCCCGGATGGTTAGTCGCAAATGAGGGCAATCTTACGATTGCACTTGATATAACCGTAACGGACGGTTTGAAGAAAGAAGGCTTGGCGCGCGAACTTGTGAACCGTATACAGAATATGCGCAAGAATAACGGATATGAAATAACCGATAAAATCCGTATAAGGATTTCTTCGTCGAACGAAACGGACGGGGCTGTAAAGGATTATTCGGATTACATAAAAAAACAGGTACTTGCGGAATCTCTTGAAATTGTTGAAGGTCAGACGGATGGCGTCGAACTGGATTTTGAGGATTTCAATTTATACGCAGTAATTGAAAAAATTTGACCGTTTTAGTAGTAAATATACATAAATATATAGTATTTTTGAAGTGATAAATTAATCTAATAATAGAAAAAGTATGGCAGAAAAGACAAGGTATTCGGATGAGGAGTTGGACGAATTTCGTACCATTATTTTGGAGAAACTGGAGAAGGCTAAGCGCGACTATGAGCAGTTGCGGGCAGGGGTGACAAATTCCGAAGGAAATGATGTCTCCGACACGTCGCCTACGTTTAAAGTGCTTGAAGAAGGCGCGACAACACTCTCAAAGGAAGAATCCGGGCGTTTGGCACAACGCCAGATGAAGTTTATTCAGAATCTACAGAAGGCTCTCGTTCGCATCGAGAATAAAACATACGGTATTTGTCGCGAAACGGGGAAACTTATTCCTAAAGAACGTTTGCGCGCGGTGCCTCATGCTACATTAAGTATAGAAGCGAAGGAAGGTGGCATTAAATAAAGTACGGCTCAGAAATTCGGGAGGTGCGGCGCTGGCCGTTGTCCTTTTGTTGGCGTGCGATCAGGTCGTTAAGGTCTGGGTGAAGACGCACATGCAGCTTGGCGAAAGTATAGAGGTGTTTTCGTGGTTTAAAATTTATTTTACGGAAAATCCCGGTATGGCTTTTGGTATCGAGCTTGTTGATACGTATATACTTACAATATTCAGGATTATTATTGTCAGCCTGTTCGGGGCGTTTATTGTAAAACTGATAAAACGTAATTTTAAATTTGGCTTCATCCTCTGTGCGTCCATGATACTCGCCGGCGCGCTTGGCAATATCATTGACTGTACGTTCTACGGCGTGCTGTTCGACAACAGCTACGGTCATGTGGCGACATTCATGCCGGACGGCGGCGGATATTCGACCTTTCTGAGCGGTAAAGTCGTTGACATGCTTTACTTTCCGCTTATAAAGACAACGTGGCCTTCGTGGATACCGGTGTGGGGCGGAGAGGACTTCGTTTTTTTCAGGCCTATTTTTAATGTAGCAGACTCTTCTATTTGTGTAAGCGTTTTTATACTGCTTTTATTCTACAGACAGTCTTTATCTACAGTCTTTTCGAAGGAAAAGGAGCTTTATGGTGAATAAATTACGTATATATGGCATTGGGCTGTTAATCGGCATGACAGCCTCCTGCAGCAGGGTTCCCGATCATATTATTTCCGAAAAAAAAATGAGAGCTGTGCTGTATGATATGCAAATAGCGGAAGCGATGGTCGAAACAAACTACGAGACGTACAGAACGGGCGACGAACGGCAGACGGTTTATGACGGTGTTTTTGCCAAACATCACGTGACACAGGCCGAATACGATTCTTCGCTGGTTTGGTACGGAGAAAATATGGAGTTATACATGCGTATTTACAAGCTTGTCCTGAAGGATATAAACGACCATATTGCCGCCATGGGCGATATTAAGCCTAATCCGCTGTCCGGGGATGTCTCGGCAAAGGATTCGATAGATATCTGGATTTATAATCGCAGCTTCACCTTCAAGCCGGAGCGCGTTTTTAACATGCTGACGTTTGACATTGCTCCGCAGAAGCCTTATTCGTCGGGCAGTTCCTATGTGTTTGGCCTGTCTGTGTGGGGTGTTGCTCCCAATATGAAGTATAAACCCAGGATACGGATCAATGCCGTACATGCCGATACCGTTATATCGGTTGGTAAGGATATAACGGGGGACGGCTATTATGAAACGGTCGTAAAAACCGTTGCAACCAAACAGGTGAAACGCGTGTACGGCTATGTCATGCTCAATGATTTCGAAGCCCCCTACCACCGCATCTACATGGATGACATCCGGCTTATGAAATATAATTACGGCTCAAAAGCCCTTACCGCCCCGCAAACCGATACGCTGTCCGTGGCAGTGGATGAC
>JAITDQ010000302.1 GCA_031282485.1 Tannerella sp.
GGTCATGTCCCGATGGACAAAATCGCCGCCAATATGGACAAACAGCTGGCGACGTGCCACGGAGCGCCCTTTTATACCTTAGGGCCGCTCACGACGGACATCGCTCCGGGATACGACCACATCACATCGGCTATCGGCGCTGCGCAGATTGCATGGTACGGAACGGCTATGATATGCTACGTGACCCCGAAGGAACATCTGGGTCTTCCCGACAGGGAAGATGTCCGCGCCGGAGTTGTCGCCTATAAGATAGCCGCCCATGCCGCCGACATTGCAAAAGGTCATCCCGGAGCGCGGTTAAGGGACAGAGCCTTGAGCAGGGCGCGTTTCGATTTTCGCTGGAAAGACCAGTTTGCCCTCTCGCTCGACCCCGAACGTGCACTCGAATATTACAAGGCCGGCCGGCTGGACGACGACAGCGGCCACTGCACAATGTGCGGCCCACATTTTTGCGCTATGAAACTGACTAAAGAAATGAACAACTGCATAATTAACAATTGATAATTGATAATTAACAATTAATAATTAACCATTAACCATTAATAAAATGCTTTTCACTGATTTAATAGATAGTTACAGTTGGGACGGCATCCGGGAGATGATATTATCCAGGACGCCGAAAGACGTAGAGACAGCCTTGAATAAAAACAGTCTGTTGACCGTCGACGATTTTATGGCGCTCATATCGCCCGCCGCAGAGCCTTTCCTGGAGCAAATGGCCGTCTTGAGCCGCAAATATACCCGGCAGCGTTTCGGGAAGACGATACAGTTCTACGTCCCGCTCTACCTCACCAATTCGTGTATAAACCATTGCGTCTACTGCGGTTTCAATCATAAGAACGACATCCGGCGCATCATCCTTACGGACGACCAGATATTGCAGGAAGTAAAGGCAATAAAGAAAATGGGCGATTTCCGGCACATCCTCTTAGTCACGGGCGAAAACCCGCGTGACGCAGGCGCCGGTTACATTGAAAACGCAATCCGGCTGGTGAAACCCTTTTTCCCGTCCATCTCCATTGAAGTGCAGCCGCTGCAGGAAGACGAGTACAGCCGGCTGACCCAAGCCGGCATGAATGCCGTATACTGCTATCAGGAAACGTATAACAGGGCGCGCTATAAAGTCTATCATCCGAAAGGGATGAAATCAAAATTCGACCGCCGGCTGGAGGGATTCGACCGTATGGGACGGGCGGGCGTTCACAAGATAGGCCTCGGCGTACTCATCGGGCTTGAAGACTGGCGCACGGATGTCACTATGATGGCGCACCATTTGCGTTATCTGCAAAAAACGTACTGGCAGACCCGCTATTCGATTTCCTTCCCGCGCATGCGTCCCCACGAAGGCGAAGCGTTCCGGCCTAACGTTGTCATGTCGGACAGGGAACTGGCGCAGCTTATTTTTGCCTTCCGTATTTTCGACCACGACGTGGAAATGACCCTGTCTACACGTGAAGACCGCAACTTCAGAGACCACATGACGACGTTAGGCGTGACATCCCTGAGCGCCGGCTCGAAAACCGACCCCGGAGGATATGCCGTTTACCGGACGGAACTCGAACAGTTTGCCGTTAACGACGACCGCAATCCCGACGAAGTTCTAAATGCGGTGAAAAAACAGGATTACGAAGTCGTTTGGAAAGACTGGGATTTAAGTTTGCAGTAAATCGTTCGTCCGTCCGGGCGTTTTTTATGGAAATATTTGTTTTATGACAGGAATTGTATAATTTTGCGCAGTATATTTTACCGGATGAATATGGATGTGCACGGAAAAGTTTTTTTAACGCAATTTGCCGGGAGATGCCGGATAAATTATGAAACAGGAGGGGGAACATGATGATTAACGAAACGGTTGTCTATCTCCAAATCACCTTTGTGCTTGCGGTGACGCTGTTCACGTTCGGGCGGCTGTTTCATTTTCTGAGCGGTAGAATAGAATCGCCCGTTTACCGGAAAGCTTTGCGGATGATGACTTTCACCTACTGCTTTTTCGGGCTTGTCAACGTGCTGGAACTGGCAGGCCATGTGTCCTGTTCCGCGACCGACAGCGTCCTGACGTTTCGGATAACAACGCTCATCGTAGCCGTCTGCCAGGCTTTCCTGTTCACCTTCACCATGATTTTGCTTGTTAACGCAACGTATGTGACGCGCCGCAGCGTGACGCGCGAACTTGTTCCCATTCTGGGACTGTCGGCAGCCTTCGCGGTGGTGTGTTTCACGCTGCCGGCTCTGTTCGTCGAAATATCCGCCGGGCTGTTTACGGTGTTTTACGTGTACCTGCTGATAAAATACATACGGCTTTTCTCCGTCATCTGGCGCGACGCGCTGCGGAAATTGGACAATTTCTTTTCCGACCGGGAAGCGGAACAGCTGAAATGGGTTCATTTCTCCTTCTATGCCGCCCTGGGCATCGGGCTGCTGGCGCTGGCGACAAGCCTGATTCCCGGTATCCGTATCGGGATTGTCTGCTCGGCAATTTATTATGTGTTTTATGTCTATTTCGCCATTCGTTTTACCAGCCACTGCTTTGTGTATAAAAAACTGGAGGAAGCCCTGGCGGAGGACAGCGCGACGGAAACGACGGAAGAGGCGAAAGAACCGGAATATTCGGAAGAACCGGAAGAACCGGAAAACAAAAATCAGCTGCCTCCCGCTATGGCGGACGTCATCGAAGCCGGCCTGAAAAGCTGGATGGAGGAAAAACAGCACCTTCAGTCCGGCATTACAATCAACGACGTATCGCGCTATATCGGCACAAACAGGAAATACCTTTCCCTTTACATCAATCAACACCTGAACAGGTCTTTCCGCACATGGATTAACGAACTGCGTATCAACGAAGCCAAACGCCTGCTCCGTTCCAATCCCGAACTGACCGTCAACGAAATAGCCAACCGTACAGGCTTTGCCAAAAACAATCATTTCTATACCCTGTTTTTGAAAGGCGTCGGACAAACGCCGTCCGCATGGCGGAAAGGAGAACGTCCGAACCGCAATTCGCACGATTTCTCGTAGAGATGCCTAAATTGGACGTCTCTACGTTTGCAGAATGTTGCCCTGCAAAACATCCCCCATTTTAACCATTATACGGTCAAAAACTCCCCATACGGGAATTTTTTTAAAGAAATTCCCGTATGGGGAGTTTTTCCCTGTTCGGGAAACAGGATATTCCGTATTTTTAGACGCTTTAATTCACGGGTATTTGCGAATCGTTAATAATTTAAATTTTGCCAGGCATATTTTCCCGGATTAAATACAGTCAATATGGAGAATGGAAGAAGACATATTTCAACAAATACTGCGATATATTCACAGTCCCTACCGCCGACGGGACTGTATCCGTTTGCGGACAAACCTGCCCGGAGACGAAGCGTGACGCCTTTTGCAGTATGCAAATTT
>JAITDQ010000098.1 GCA_031282485.1 Tannerella sp.
TCTACAATCCGTTTTCGACAATGAACTTCTTTGAAGACCGAAAATTAGACAATTACTGGTTTAATTCCGGCACACCTGCTTTCCTGATAGATCTGATTCGACGCCGCAACAATATGGACAGTGTACTGCGACCGATTGTTGTCGACAGCAGCGTATTTAAAGAATACGATCCGGTTAATATCAGCGAAGTGCCTTTGATGTTCCAGACAGGCTACCTTACTATTAAGCAAATGGAACTGACACCTGAGGGCGTCGCCGAATATACGCTCGACATCCCAAATATGGAAGTCAACAAATCTTTGATGACGCATCTGTTGAAAGCCTGCGGCAAATATTCCGACGAACGGGAGTTTGACGAACTGCGTAAAACAATGCGCCGGCATATAATCGCCTGCGACGAATCCGGTTTTGCCGGCAGCCTCGAAAAGATGATCGGCACCGTTCCTTACCAAATCCACATCAATCATGAGTACTATTATCATTCTTTACTGTTGATGTGGTTGCGACTGTTCGGATTCAAGGTACGTGCGGAGGAACCAAATAATTTCGGTCGTTCCGACATTGTCTGGGAACAGTCCGGTTTGACTGTCGTCGTCGAAATCAAGTATTCTCCTCCCCCGGAGGAAAAGGTTGAGGAGAAAGTCGGGAAGCAGACTGTCGAAAAGAAAATCAACGCTCTGCTCAATGAAGCGCTGAATCAGATACACGAACGGCGTTATTACAACAAATATTCCGGAAAAATCCTTCTTCTGGGCGTTGCCTTTTTTGGAAGACAATCCGGTTGTCGAATGGAAATATTGAACATGAATACTCAGTAAGGGAGGTATCAATAGATACTGATTTTTTCTCCGGCACCTCAAAAAAAGATTTAGCCGTTTTATTTTGTATTGCTGTTGATTCATATTACATTTGCATTTTAAAACAAAATGACATCAGCGTAAAAATTTTAAACTTATATACAAATGAAGAAGACTTGTTTGACAATCGTATTATCTGCAGTGATTACTTTTGGAATGACTGCCGAAGAACATAAAACCGACACGGATATGAATGAGAATCCCTTTTTTACCGAATATGCAACGCCTTTTGCCGTACCTCCTTTCGACAAAATTCGTATCGAACACTACAAACCTGCATTTCTGCGGGGAATGGAAGAACACAAAAAGGAAATTGACGCTATTATCAAAAATACGGCCTCCCCTGATTTCGAAAACACGATTGTCGCATTAGACCGGTGCGGCAGACTGTTTCGCAATGTAAGCTCCGTGTTTTACGGACTGAACAGCGCCAACACTTCCGGCGAAATGCAGACGCTAAACAGGGAACTGTCGCCTCTTACGTCCAAACATTCCGATGACATCATGCTCAATAAAAAACTTTTCGACAAAGTTAAATATGTATACGAGCGCCGGAACGACGCCAATCTGAACCGGGAACAGCGGAAACTCCTCGAAGAAACCTATAAGGACTTTGTAAGGAACGGCGCCAACCTCTCCGAAGAAAAACAGAATCGCCTTCGTGAACTTAACAGCCGGATATCGCTGTTACAACTCACCTTCGGCCAGAATATGCTGAAAGAAACAAATGATTTCCGGCTCATTATCGACAAAAGGGAAGACCTTTCCGGTTTGCCGCCGAGCCTTATAAACGTTGCCGCCGATGAAGCGAAAGCCGCCGGCATGGAAGGGAAATGGATTTTCACGCTTCATAATCCGAGTATTATGCCTTTCCTGCAATTTTCGGACAAACGCGAACTCCGCGAAAAAATATTCCTGGGCTACCTGAACAGGGGCAACAACAATAATGATGCGGACAACAAAGAAACGGTAAAGCAGCTTGTCGGTCTCCGGCTGGAAAAAGCCCGGCTTATGGGATATGACAATTATGCATCTTTCGCTCTGGAAAACCGCATGGCCAAAAACGAGAAGAACGTGTACAAATTGCTCGACGACGTATGGGCGCCCGCGCTGGCAAAGGCGAAAGAAGAAGCCGCCGACCTGCAGGCCGTGATGACGAAAGAAGGTATCGCAGGCGAACTGAAAGGCTGGGACTGGCGTTACTACAACGAAAAAGTGAAAAAAGAAAAATATGATATCGACGAAAACGAAATCCGCCCCTATTTCAAACTCGAAAACGTACTGGAAGGCCTTTTCTACGTCGTGAAAAGACTCTATAACATCTCCTTTACGGAGCTTAAAGACATCCCGAAGCCTCACGGCGAAGCCATGGCTTTTGAATGTAAAAACGCCGACGGAAGTCACCGCGGCGTCCTGTATATGGACTTTTTCCCGCGTGCGAGCAAACGCGGCGGAGCCTGGTGCGGCACGTACCGGACACAAACCTACAAGGACGGGAAACGTGTAAGCCCGGTCGTCACCATTGTTTGCAACTTCACAAAACCTTCGGCCGGCCTTCCTGCGCTTTTGAGCATTGACGAGGCGGAAACGATGTTCCATGAGTTCGGGCATGCGCTTCATAATTTTTTCAAGGACGTACATTATTACGGCGTGTCAAGCGTGCCGCGCGACTTTGTGGAATTGCCCTCGCAGGTTATGGAACACTGGGTACTGGAACCGGAAGTCCTGAAAGTATACGCAAACCACTATCAGACCGGCGAGATAATCCCGGAAGCCCTGGTACGGAAGATTGACAGCAGCAGCAAGTACGGACAGGGTTTTGCAACAGCCGAATACCTGCAGGCGTCCTTCCTCGACATGGACTATCATGTGCTGAAAGAAATACCGAAATCTTTCGATATCCCGACGTTCGAATCGAAATCAATGAACAGCCGCAACGCCTTGAGCCAGATACCTCCGCGTTACCGCACAACCTATTTCAACCACACCATGGGCGGCGGTTATACGGCCGGCTATTACAGCTATATGTGGTCGGAAGTGCTCGATGCCGATGCTTTTGAGGCATTTAAGGAAACAGGCGACATATTTGATGCCAAAACCGCGGAAAAATTCCGTGATTTCATCCTCACACCCGGCAGTATAGACGACGCGACGGACATGTACAAAAATTTCCGCGGAAAAGAACCCGGCATAGAACCGCTGCTTAAAAACAGAGGGCTTGTGTTTGAGAATTAAAAATTAAAAGAGGATTCGCGTTGCTTAAAACAGAGGGGGTAAATAATAATAAATATGTGTATCAGAGGGTATTTTATACTGATGACGGCGTCATTTTTGGTTTTTGGGGGATGTGATTCGTTCCGCAAAACA
>JAITDQ010000115.1 GCA_031282485.1 Tannerella sp.
ACATATAAAAACTAAGTATAATCATATTTTTATTCTATAAATTTTGCTGCAAAGATAGGGTGATTCGGATATCGCCGCAATACCACATTCATGGTATTTTAATTTAAGCCACTAATGCATGAATAAAATTCGTGCATTAGTGGCTTAAATTAAAATTGATAGTCTTGAACACTATCTGAAAAGTCAAATTGATTGGATCAGCCGCGCGGATATTGTGGATTTGTATCTAATAAATATCTCTGTCCCATTCGTTACGCATTTGAGTAAGTTCTTGCTGTAATTCATCAATACGTTCGTCGGATAGGCAACCGGCGAATCGTTCCGACAGTTTTTGTTTCGGAGGCGCGGCAATGTCTTCTGTTCGAATGATGCGAAGTACATCCATTTGTTCCAGATTTTGCAAAAAACTGTATGCAATATCATTCTTTATTTCTACAAGTGTTGTATTCATATATGTATGTTCTATAAATTATTTCACAAAATTAGTATTTTCTATCACTCCGGTTTCATGCCGAGATTATACATGGCAAACGCATAGACGTCGGTATATTCTTCGATGATTTTACTGATTGGTTTTCCGGCGCCGTGTCCGGCTTTGGTTTCTATGCGTATCAGTTTGGGAGCGTCGCCCGTATCAGAGGCCTGAAGGGTGGCCGCATATTTGAAGGAATGGGCGGGGACTACGCGGTCGTCATGGTCGGCCGTAGTGACAAATATGGCCGGATATGGCGTCCCGTCATTTTTTATCGTGTGAAGCGGCGAGTATCCGTAAAGGTATTCGAACATCTCGCGGCTGTCTTCGCTTGTCCCGTAATCGCTCGCCCAGTTCCAGCCGATAGTGAACTTGTGATAGCGCAGCATGTCCATGACGCCGACGGCGGGCAGGGCTACACCGAACAGTTCCGGACGCTGGTTGACGACCGCCCCGACCAGCAGGCCGCCGTTTGAACCTCCGGCAATACAAATCTTTTCGCTCGCCGTATAATTTTCCCGGATCAGATATTCGGCGGCAGCGATGAAATCGTCGAAGACGTTCTGTTTCTGCATCTTTGTCCCGGCGATATGCCATGCTTCGCCGTATTCGCCTCCTCCCCGCAGGTTTGCCTGGGCATAGATGCCTCCGTTTTCGAGGAACGGTATCCGCCACGTCGAGAACGAAGGGAACAGACTGATGTTAAAACCTCCGTATCCATATAAATAAACGGGATTCTTCCCGTCGCGCTGCAATCCTTTCCGGTACGTGATAAACATCGGAATCCGCGTCCCGTCCCGACTTGGGTAGAACACCTGTTCCGTCACAAAATCATCGGCGTTGAACTTCACATCGGGGGCAAGATATTTCTCCGATTTGTTGTTTTCCACGTCATATTTATAGACCGTACCCGGGAACGTAAAAGATGTAAAAAGATAAAACGCTTCCCTGTCGTCCTTATCCCCGCTGAAACTTACCGAACCAAACGCCGGAAGCTCCGTTTCACATTCCCGGCGACCGTCGGGCGAATAGACATAAGCATGATCCGAAGCGTCTTTCGTATAAGTCAAAACCATTTTCCCGCCGATAAACGATACACCGTTAAGCACATTTTCCGATTCGGATACGACATCTGTCCAGTACTTCAATTCCGGTTTGTCAACGGTCGTCTTCATCAAACGATATTTGGGCGCGCCGTAATTGGTATAAAAATAGACATCCTCACCGATCACTTCCACCGGACTGTATTCATAATCAAAATCCTCCGTAAGCCGGACGAACGAAGCGCCCGGACGGCGCAAGTCTTTCATGAAAAGATCGTTCCCGCGCCCTTCCCCCGATTCGAAAACGAACAGCACGGTTTCATCATCATTAACCCACGCCGTATAGAAACGTTTCGGATACGCCTTATTTTCATAAACAAGGACGTCTTCATCCTGACCCGTACCCAGTTTGTGGTAATAAATCCTGTGATTCTCATTTATATCGGAAAACTCTTTGCCTTCTTCCGGCGCATCGTAGGCGCTGTAATAAAACCCGTCCTTCTGCCATTGGGCGTCGGTAAATTTAGCCCAGTGTATCTGATCGGAAGTCAACTGCCGGGTCGACAGGTTCATTACGTAAATCTCGCACCAGTCGCTTCCGCTGCGCGAAACGGTATAGGCCATGTATTTGCCGTCGTTCGAAAACGATATGCCCGACAGGGCAACCGTACCGTCATCCGACAGCGTGTTCGGATCGAGCAGGACGGAAGCTTCGCCATCGAGCGTCGCCTTTACGTAGAGGACGCTCTGGTTCTGCAAACCGTCGTTCCTGTAATAATAGTATTTGCCGTGCTTTTTAAACGGCATACCGATTTTCTCATAATCGGTAAGCTCGGTCAAACGCTGTTTCAACCGTTCGCGGAACGGAATCCCGGCGAGATACGCATCGGTAACGCTGTTTTCCGCCGCTACCCAGTTGGCCACGGCCGCTGTCGTGTCATCCTCCATCCAGCGGTACGGATCGGGGACAGCCGTACCGAAATAATTATCCGTCACATCCTGCTTTTCGGCAACAGGATACCGTAATTTCCCATTCTCCGGGTTACATCCACATAAACCGGACACCAAACCTGTACATACCATAAAAAATACTGTTCGTTTCATTTGTACATTTTATCTTTTTATTAAAACAACTATACGCATGGAAAGATCAAAAAATACCATTTTTGAATTGACATTCTGGCTGATATGTCTTTCTGCAAGAGATAACTCATCCATCAAATCCATCACATTGCGTTCGTTCACATAAGGCGAGAAATTCCGGGCAAAATCGGCCTCCTCCCTGTTCATAAAGTTCAGGGAGGGTTCGTTCATGCACTTTATGAAATTCTCGCGTATCTGGCGCTGACAAAATGCCAGGAAATTTTTCTGCCGCTCGCGTCCCATGGACGCCATTTCTTCGGAAAACGACTTCATGGCCGCAACATTTCGCGTCCACCCGTTTCGCATGATCGTCTTAAACTGCTCAAGGAAATAAGCATTATCATTTTCCACCGTAAGCAATTCCGTAGCTTTGAAATAATTCCCCCCCGACAAATGCGCGACATACACAGCATCTTCCTCCGACAAATTCCATATCCCGGTCAACGCCTTCGTCAACGCCTCTATCTCTACCGGACGTACCTGAACCTGCTGCGAACGCGATACAATCGTGCCCAACACCGCATCCGGACTGTCCGTAATCATCAATATGGCCGTATTTGCAGGCGGTTCTTCGATAATTTTAAGGAGCTTGTTGGCACAGGCAATATTCATCCTGTCCGGCATCCAGACGAACAGCACGCGATAATCCGCCTCATAAATCCGCAGATTCATCTTGTGAATAATCCTGTCGCTTTCCGCCGCATAAATGACAGCCTGTTTATTTTCCGCACTCATCCGGGACAACCACGTGTCGATATTAAAATAAGTACGGTGCGCCATTTGGGTCTTCAAAAACTCGCGCCATTCGGGAAGATAATCATCGCACACTTCTTTTCTGGCGCTCTTGTTGGAAACTATCGGAAAAACAAAATGCAAATCGGGATGTGCAAGTTCGTTATATTTCAGGCACGAAGGACACTTTCCGCACGAATCCGCATCTCCGCGTCCGGTACAGTTCAGGTAACGCGCATAAGCAAACGCCAGTTGAAAACCGCCATTCCCGTCGGCGCCACAAAACAGCCGGGCATGCGGAACGACGCCTCTACGCGCCGTTTCCGTCAAACGCCTCTTCAATTCATCCTGTCCTATTACATCTTTAAAAAACATCCGTCAAGCTTTTTATTTCCCGTTACCTAACAGAATACCGTTTCCATGTCGATGACCGGCCACGGCTTGGCTTGCTGCCATACGCCGCGCGTAAAGTCGGGCACGTCGACGGAATTGCTTCTGTTTTCGATGGAACGTTCGCTCAGTTCGGTAATGCACGACCACGTGGCCGCATCGTATACATCCTGATCCAGCGGCAGACCGTTGCGCAGGCAGTAGATGAGTCGCCAATCCATGATGTAGTCCATCCCGCCGTGGCCGCCGACCGCCTTCGCCTTCTCGCCGATGTATCGCGAGAGCGGGTGCTCGTACTGCGCCATGATTGCCTTGAACTCTTCGGGTTTCAGGAACTCGTGCGCATGAGGGTCGAGGGCGATTTTTTCTTCCGGGTATTTGACTGCAAACCCTTTCGTGCCGCTGATTTTGTGTATGCGGTCGTAGGGGCGCGGGCTGGTTGTGTCGTGCACCACCAGCAGGGTATGGCCGTTGACGGTGCGGATCAGCGTATTGTTCATGTCGCCCAGCTTGTAGGTAGCCTTCGCTTCGGGCGAGTCCTTGCCGAATGTGTTTTCGGCATAGAGTGTGAGGCCGTTCTGGTTGGTAGACATGGAAGTAAGATAGTCCATCCGGTCGCCGCGGTTGATGCCCATGATTTGTGCAATGGGTCCCAGGCCGTGCGTCGGATACGGGTTACCGTTGTGATTTTTGCTGTGTTCGAGGCGCCACATTTTGTAATAGCCGTTTTTATTGTGTTTATAACTCCGCAGGTCGTGGATGTAGGCGCCTTCGCCGTGATAGACTTCACCAAAAATGCCCTTGCGCGCCATATTGAGCGTGGTCAGTTCGAAAAAGTCATAGCAGCAGTTTTCGAGCATCATGCAGTGGCGCTGCGTTTCTTCGGCCGTGTCGACCAGCGCCCAGCAGTCGTCGA
>JAITDQ010000134.1 GCA_031282485.1 Tannerella sp.
GTCGGCGGCGGCGGCGTAAATGCAGTGGATTACATGTATGAATCAGGCATACATGGCGTAAATTTTGCCGTTTGTAATACGGACAGGCAGTCGTTCGAAGGCGTTAGAGTACCGGTAAAAATCACGTTAGGAGCCGGGTTAGGAGCCGGAGGCAAACCTGAAAAAGCAATCGCGGAATTTAAAAAGAGCGCTGCCGAAGTAGAACAACTTCTTAACGACGGCACACAAATGGTCTTCATTGCCGCCGGTATGGGAGGCGGAACAGGCTCCGGCGCAGGCCCGCTCCTTGCCAAAATGGCTAAAGACAGAGGCATACTTACGGTAGGGATCGTTACGCTTCCATTCCGCTATGAAAAAGTGCCGAGAATCATTAAAGCGCTGGATGCCGTCGAAGAAATGAGCCGGAATGTGGACGCCTTGATCGTAATTAATAACGAACGCCTGAAAATCTACGCCGATTGCGATATCGAGGAAGCATTTAAAAAGCCGAATGAAGTGCTGGCAATGGCCGTTAAAAGCATAGCCGAGATAATCACTGTTAAAGGGATTATCAACCGAGACTTCAACGATGTGACCTCAACAATGAAAGACGGTGGCGTCGCACTGGTGAGTTACGGCTTCGGAAGCGGCGAGAACAGACTTGACCAGGCGACCCGGGCGGCATTGGAATCCCCTTTGCTTAATAATAATAACCTTTACAATGCAAAACGGATACTGTTCTATATCTCATCCCGGAAAGACGCTCATTTCAAGATCGAAGAACTGACCAAATCCATGGATGATTTTATGGGACGCTTCGACAAACATATCGAAATGAACTGGGGATATGGAAAAGATGAATCGCTGCAACCGGATCAGGAGATAAAATTCACGATCATTGCAACCGGATTCGGACTCGACGCAGTTCCCGAAGTAAAGGAAAGAATGGATGAGAATGCAATATTGACGGCACAACAGGAGGATGAAAAAAAACAAAAGGATGAAGCTCGCGTTATTAACGTCTATGGTGAAGATCCGAGCAATAAAAAAGTAAACCGGGTCAATCCGTCAAGTATTGTCATTCTGACGATCGAGGAGATGGATGATGACGGTTTTCTCAACTATATCGAAACTTCGCCTACATATAACCGTTCTCCCAAAGAAATAGCCTCCAAGCGTAAACCGCCGAAAGAAACGCCGAAAACGGCGGCGGCGCCGGCGGTAGCATCGGTCGCAAACGGGAACGCCGGAACTGTCATAGATTTTAAAAGCCATGAATTTGAAAACGCCTTTGTATGATTGCCACGTAGCGTGTGGCGGGACGATTGTCCCATTTGCCGGATACCTGCTTCCCGTACAGTATCCTGCGGGTATTATTGCGGAACACATGGCCGTACGTACGGCCGCCGGCCTTTTTGATGTCTCGCACATGGGTGAAATCGTGTTTTACGGCAGGGATGCGCTGGAAAACCTTAATTATATGCTGACAAACGATTTTACCTCCATGACCGAAGGCCAGGTTCGTTACAGCGTGATGTGTAACGAACGGGGCGGATGCGTGGACGATATGATTGTCTACAGGATAGACGAAGAATTTTTTCTGGTTGTCGTGAATGCGGTAAACCGGCAGAAGGATTTCGAATGGATGAAGGCACATGCCTTCGGCAATGTTTCCATTTGCAACATGTCCGGTGATGTGGCTCAACTGGCCATACAAGGCCCCCGTGCGAGGGAAATCATGCTCAGGCTTGTGCCGGAGGACGATCTGCCGGCGAAATACTACCGGTTCAAAAAATCATCGGTGCAGGGATTAAAATGCTTTATCTCGCAAACGGGATATACCGGTGAAGACGGTTACGAGATATATTTCCCGAATGACGAAGCTCCCGGCATGTGGAACCTGCTCCTCGAAACGGGGAAAGACGTAGGACTGATACCTTGCGGACTGGGTGCACGCGATACGCTGCGCCTCGAAGCGGCAATGCCGCTCTACGGTCATGAGATGAACGACGACATATCGCCGCTGGAAACAGGCCTCGACTTCGGCGTTAAAATGCAAAAGGATGATTTTACAGGAAAAAAAGCGCTTGAGGAAAAAGGTGAACCCGCGATAAAACGCATAGGACTAAAAATCACCGGACGCGGCATTGCACGCGAACAGCAGGATGTCTGTCTGGGTGATACGGTTATCGGCCGGACAACGTCGGGTACGTATGCCCCGTTTTTGAAATATCCCGTCGCCATGGCGCTTGTCCGGGCGGATTCGGTCGACACCGGCTCGCAGGTCGAGGTTGATGTGCGCGGCCGGCGCGTCGGGGCGGAAGTTGTCGCACTGCCGTTTTATAAAAAACGCCCGTCCCCGGACGGAACGGCGCCTGATCCGGAATTGAATGTTGAATGAAAATACTTAATAATAATAAATATGAGCAGAATACTTGAAAATCTGTTATATGCAGAAACCCACGAATGGATAGATTTTATAGATGATACGACGGCACGTATCGGTATTTCCGATTTTGCACAGCAGGAACTCGGCGATTTGGTTTTTATCAATCTCCCCAAACCCGGCGATGAAGTAACGGCCGGCGTCGCTTTCGGCGATGTCGAATCGGTAAAGGCCGTTTCGGATATTAATTCTCCCGTCACGGGGACGATTTCGGCTGTTAATACCGAATTGCCGGACAATCCCGAACTCATTAATAAAGATCCTTATAAAAACTGGTTGATCGAAGTTAAATATATTACCGGGAAATCGAAACTTATGAACGCAGGCGAATATGAGGATTTTTGTAAGAAGGAGGAGACCGTCTGATGAGCAGTTATATTCCCTGCAATTCATCGGAACGTGAACAGATGCTTCGTGAAACAGGTCTTGCGACCGTCGACGAACTGTTTTCGCAGATTCCCGGCGAGATAAAAATACAACGCCTGAACCTCCCGGAAGGCATGTCCGAACTGGAGGTCAGCCGTTACATCAGCCGCATGGCCGGGAAGAACGTCCGTTTCGGGACGATTTTCCGCGGTGCGGGTGCGTATAACCATTATATCCCTTCGATTGTAAAAAGCATCACCGGCAAGGAAGAATTTGTTACGGCATACACGCCCTACCAAGCCGAGATTTCGCAAGGCATACTTCAGTCTGTTTTCGAATACCAGACGATGATATGCCGGCTTACGGGGATGGACGTTTCGAACGCTTCCGTTTATGACGGAGCTTCGGCCGCCGCCGAAGCGGTCGCCATGTGCGTCGAACGCGGGCGCACAACGATGCTTGTCTCGGCCGCCGCCGCTCCGATGACGATCCGAACGATGCAAACCTATTGCGACGGTTCGGGCATACGGCTTCTTGCCGTTCCCGCGAAAGACGGCGTCACCGATGCGGAAGCCTTGAAAAACATGCTCGACGATACGGTTGCCGGATTTTACGTGCAGCAGCCCGGTTATTTCGGCCTTATTGAAGATGCGGAAACACTGGGACAGCTTGTTCATGAAGCCGGCGCGAAATATGTAATGGGCGTCAACCCCATATCGCTCGGTATCATGAAAACGCCGGCAGAGCAGGGCGCCGATATTGCCGTCGGCGAAGGTCAGCCGCTCGGCATACCGCTTTCCTTCGGCGGACCATACCTTGGATTCATGGCGTCGACGGCGGCGATGATGCGCCGGCTTCCGGGTCGCATCGTCGGCGAAACGACGGATGTTGACGGACGACGTGCGTTTGTCCTTACGCTTCAGGCGCGCGAACAGCATATCCGGCGTGAAAAAGCTTCGTCGAACGTATGTTCCAACCAGGCGCTGTGCGCCATGACCGCAGCCGTCTATATGGCGGCAATGGGTCCGGACGGGATGCGCCGTGTGGCCTCACAGTGTCTGTCGAAAGCACATTATGCCGCTTCGAAGATAAGCAGCATTGCAGGTTTTGAATTACGCCATAAAGGCGAATTTTTCCACGAGTTCGTCACAGAAAGCCCCGGAGGTGACGCGCCGGCCGTCCTCGCGACACTCGAAAAGGAAGGAATACTCGGCGGATACCCCGTTGAAGGAGGCGGCATCCTCTGGTGCGTAACTGAAATGAATACAAAAGAAGAAATAGACAACCTGTCAAAAATACTCATAAATATATGAACCGATCAAGTACATTATACCCCCGGAAGCGAAAAAATGATCAATTCACACCCCGCTCCCTCACCCCCAATCACATATATCTTTTAATTTTTAATTTTTAATTTTTAATTGATTCAATCATGAGATTATTATTCGAAATAAGTAAGGAAGGGCACGGCTGCGATTTGCTGCCCGCCCCGGATGTGCCCGAAGTCGAGCTTCCTGCAAGGGAAAGGCGTCGAAGGCCGCCTGCGCTTCCGCAATTATCGGAGGTCGAGCTTAGCCGTCATTATACGCGTTTGATGAAACGGACGTTTGGCGTCAACAGCGGTTTTTATCCGCTCGGGTCGTGCACGATGAAATACAATCCGCGTATCAATGAAGAGATGGCGTCGCTTCCCGGTTTCACGGACATACATCCCCTGCAGCCGGAACATACGGTTCAGGGCTGTATGGAAGTCTTTTCGGACGCGGAAAAAGCGCTGTGCGAAATAACGGGAATGGATGCCATCACGTTCCAGCCTGCGGCGGGAGCGCATGGCGAGTTTGCCGGCGTCCTGCTCATAAAAGCTTGGCATGCGTCGCGCGGCGACACGAAGCGCACGAAAATCATCATCCCCGATGCGGCGCACGGGACGAATCCCGCTTCGGCAACAATGGCCGGTTTCACGGTAGTGAATATCCCTTCAAATACCGAAGGATGTGTCGATGTGGAAAAACTGCGGGAAGCAGCCGGCGACGATACGGCCGGACTGATGCTCACCAATCCCAATACACTGGGACTGTTCGACAGGAATATCCTTGAGATAACGAAGATCGTCCACGATGCAGGCGGGTTGAATTATTACGACGGCGCGAACCTGAATGCCATAATGGGTATCGTGCGCCCCGGAGACATGGGCTTTGACGTCGTACACCTGAATATCCACAAGACGTTCTCTACGCCTCACGGAGGCGGAGGCCCCGGGTCGGGACCGACAGGATGCAAAGCTTTCCTGTCCGGTTTCCTGCCGGTTTACCGGATTGTCGAAAACGAAGGCCGGTACGGTTTCTCAAATCCGGACAGTACGATCGGAAGCGTAAAGGCTTTTTACGGTCATTTCCTTGTCGTCGTGAGGGCGCTGACGTATATAAAAACGCTTGGCGCCGAAGGCATCCGCCGGGCGGCGATACATGCGGTTCTGAACGCTAACTATATGCGGAAGAAACTGTCGGAATATTACGATCCGGCGTATGAAGGCTTGTGTATGCACGAATTTGTTTTGACGCTTCAAAAAGTGAAGGAGAAAACGGGCGTTACCGCTCTTGATGTGGTTAAAACGTTGCTCGAAAACGGGATTCATCCCCCGACGATGTATTTTCCGCTGATTGTCCGCGAAGCGTTAATGATCGAACCGACGGAAACGGAATCGAAGGAAACAATCGACGAGGCCATCGGGGTTTTCAGGAAAATATACGACATGATACGGACAAACCCGGAACAACTGCACGAAATGCCGTTGACGACGCCCGTCCGCCGTCCGGATGAAGTCGGTGCGGCACGGCATCCTCGGCTGACGTTCCCGGAGGAACAGCCCTCCTGATATGCTGCTGTAATCTCATTGAATAAATAATAAAAATGAAACTGTCTTACATATTATCGGATCAAACGAATCCGTACAGGAATATTGCACTGGAGGCGTATCTCCTTTGGAACGTGCAGGAAGACGAGTGTATCCTTTACCTGTGGCAAAACCGCCGTACGGTCGTTATCGGCGTGAACCAGAATCCGTGGAAAGAGGCGCATGTGAAGGAACTTGAACGGGACGGCGGTTTCCTTGCAAGGCGCATGTCGGGCGGAGGCGCCGTCTTTCATGATTTGGGAAACCTGAACTTTACGTTCCTTGTGCGTGAAGACAATTACGACACAGGCCGCCAGCTTGACGTGATCATCCGTGCGGTGGCCAAGTTCGGCATACATGCCGGGAGGTCGGGGCGTAATGACATCCTTGCGGACGGTAAGAAGTTTTCGGGGAACGCTTTTTATAATTCGCGCGGGCATTGCTATCATCACGGTACGCTGCTTTTGGATGTGGACATGTCCGATCTTTCGCATTACCTGAACGTTTCGCCGGCGAAACTGCAGTCAAAAGGCGTCGATTCCGTCCGCTCGCGCGTGATTAACCTCAAGGAACTTGCGCCGGAGATAAGTGTCAAATCATTGCAGGATGCGCTTGTTGAGGCATTCGGGGAAGTCTATGGCGGAACGCCGCAGCTGTTTCCCGACGAAAGACTGAACCGGGAAACGCTTGCGGAATACGAAGAAAAATATGCATCATGGGAATGGCGCCTGGGACGGAAATTGCCGTTTACAGCCGAGTACGGCAACCGTTTCGCATGGGGCGACCTGACATTGCAGTTTTGCGTCGAAGGCGGCATTATAAAAGATGCAATCGCATATTCCGACGGAATGGATACCGATTTTATACGGGCGACAGGCGACGCGCTTAAAGGTGTCGTTTTCTCCTCGCCCGAAATTAAGGCCGTACTGCGTGCCCTGGCGCAAACGAACCCGGTCGACAAAACCGTCTTCGACGATATCATAAGCCTTGTGGATGAACATAATTTTTAAAACAGATGAAAAAACGAAATGCAGCATTAGTATGTTTTTCCGGCGGGCAGGATTCGACAACCTGCCTTTTCTGGGCAAAGAAACACTTCGAATACGTCGAAGCCGTGATCTTCCGGTACGGGCAGCGACATGCGAACGAAATAGAGCACGCCGGTAAAATCGCCGCCGGCGCCGGCGTCCCGTTCCATGTACTCGACATGACGCTCTTATCCCGCCTCACATCGAACGCACTGACGGATCCCGCCGTCGGGATAGACGAAGAAACGCCGCCGCCGGGAAACTGTCCCAATACATTCGTCCCCGGACGAAACATGCTGTTCCTCACCTTCGCCGCCATACTGGCTCGAAGTCATGACATCCGTCACATCGTAACCGGCGTCTCCGAAGCCGACTACAGCGGATACCCCGACTGCCGCGACACCTTCATCCGCTCTCTGAACGTAACGCTCAACCTCGCCATGGACGATCAGTTCGTAATACATACCCCCTTGATGCACCGCGACAAAAGCGAAGTCTGGGCGCTGTCCGACGAACTGGGCGTATTCGACCTCGTGCGAACCCAAACGCTGACATGCTATAACGGCATCCCCGCCTCCGGCTGCGGCCACTGCCCCGCCTGCCGCCTCCGCCAGGCCGGACTGGAAAAATATTTGGCCGAAAAAGGGCGGTGAAGCGTCAGTCTTCACGTGACCGGTCTGTCATAACCCTGTATTTACCCGTTTTTTTCGCGCCGACATATTCTATCAATCCGTGTTTTTTCAGTATTTTCAAATAACGTTCGACGGTAGCATCGCTCTTGTTGATATGCTGTTGTATGTCGGAAACTTTTACCGGTGAGTTCGTTTTTATGAAAGAATAAATTATGATCAGTTCCCTTTTCACAACCTCACTTATCCCCTCAATATTCGAATTTATCCCCTCATTTAAACCCTCATTTAAACCCTCATTTTTCAAACAGGTGATTTCAGGAAAGGTCAGGGTAAGAACATTATAATTCTCTTTCCAACCCGGTGTTTTGAACCCATTCCGTTTACATTCCGACAAAATTCGGATGCTCCCCGTACCGGCCATTTCAATATAATGACGGATAAAACACATCTCAGCCATATCGGGATTTCTAAGAATAGAATAATGTTTTTTCTTCAAATCTGCAATCGAGATGCCTTCAGGCAAACCGCCATAATTACTGATTTCTGTCCGGTCAGCATAAACATTTATTTGCATAAAACCTTTGGACGAATGATAATCTCTGTGAATAATGGCATTAAGGATACCTTCCCGTAATGCAATCTCAGGATAATTTTTCTTTTCCGTTCGCAACAGTCCTTCTATGCGTATGGTCTTACCAAACAAGGCATCCAGATAATCAAAAATGGCCGTTATGTTGCCAAAAATATGACTGTCGAATAATTTATCTTCCAAAAATGTATTTGTTGCCTGTTTTTCGGGATAAACCGTCAGTCGGATTTTTGACTGCGGGATAAATCGCGTCGGATTTTTTCCGAAAAGAACCATACAGGCATTGGTAATATTGCCATTTATGATTAATCCCTTTTGTATCAAAAAATTTTCTTCGTCTGCAAATTTTTTATTGGGATTACTCAATAAAAAAGTCTCCATCGTTTTTTTTATTTCATACAAATCAAGGTCTTCTATCTCTGCGGCAAGTACAGGCATACGTTCCCAGTTAAAATCCGCATTTTTTCTGTTCTCTATTAATTTTGTCATAGCATTAGCATCAACCGGAACATTACGACTGCCGGTACGCTGATAGATTTTCAGATTATATGAATAGGGTTTATTTGAGCCTTCCCATACGCTAATTAAAATCAATGGTTTAGAATTGTACTCAAAAAGATTTACGGAGACAGGCGCCGTCGGAACGATATTTTCTGCTAAATAATTCTGAATATCAGTTCTGTATTGATGAGCATTATTCCACCCGACTATTTTTTTACTTTCATCTACGCCCAACAGCAAATCGCCTCCACGGCCGTTGATAAATGCAGTAATTGTTTTTGCAATACCGTCAAGTGTGGCATTTGCTTTGATTTCAATACGGTCGTTCGCATCCTGTTGCAAAAGATTTTTTATAATCAAATCGTTACTTTCCATTATCAGCCTCCTTTTGTTTTAATATATTCATGACAAATTCCCCGTCAGAGAATTGCGTGTTTACGTAAGTCATAGCTTCGTCTAACCGGTAAAACTCCTGCGCCCAGTTTCCATTACGCAATTCTGTCGGCACACGCTGTTTGATGACATATTCATAGACATCAATACATCTATAATCAAACAGGTTATTAGGTTTTATATCAATAACGTCAAATAATTTTTTTGAATTTTCTCTGGCTTTCATCTTTTTGAATAACTGACGGGCAAATACGACATCGCGGTGAACCAGAAACCAATAAGGTTTTTTCAGTTCAATAGCACGCTTAATCTCTTCGAAAGTAATATTTCTCTCCCCGATATTGCCGCTTCCATAATAGGGACGAATGATTCCTAAAAACATATCACATTCGTCTACCGCATTCAGACAGTTTTCCAAATTTGACAATTTCGGATTGACTTTTATTGTACCGGTATGCGAGTTCAGCACTTCGTATCCCATAGATATTAATTGTGCCGCTATCGTCGAAATCTGGTCTTCAAATCCGTAAACCGTTGAACCAACCATTATCTTGATTTTTCTGTTATTACTTTTTCCCATTCGCTCAATCCTCTTTGATTTTTCTGCAAATATAATGATATGTTATGCCTTATCAAAGCATGGGGAATAAAAAATGCGAAAAATCAGTGTTTCTTTTAAATATGCAAAATATGTTTCATACCGGTTTTAACCTTTATGTCACGGTTCTGTTATTGAATAGCATTTTTGTAGTAAACAAGTACTGAGAATCAATGATATTTTATGTCATGCGATGGAAAAGGGAATGGAATTGCCATATATGAATTTGGAGACATACCATGTCTGGTTTGCCCGTGCGTATGCATGTGCACGGATGATTCACATTTCGGCGCTCTTTGCATAAACTTTTGCGGACTTTGCGTTAAAAAAAAGGAGTGTTCGTACACCCCCGAAAAAAAGACTACGATAAACAAATAAAAAGAGCGATTGACATTTACATTGAAGTTATGATACAATTATATCCTGCAAAATCAGCAAAACTCAAAACAGCCGAACAGCATTTTACGAAGCGTTACGGCAAACCGGATACGCCTGCGCGTATGGTATTTGAAGAACGCACATTGAGCTGGTATTACAGCGAAGTTCTGAAAGAACACCGTAAGAAACTGGAAATTACGTGAGGTCGTCTCGGCAGATCGATTTTCCGCCATCATACGCCAAAAATCCTCCTGTTTTCGTTTCTGTCTTTCATTTTTCGGGTATCGGTTTTCGGAATCGCATTTAAGATTTCGGAAACTTTTTCACGACTGTAATAGCGTATGATTTCCTCTATTTCCTGTTGATTTCCGTACTCAAAGATTCGTTGAATGACCCAGTCGGCATTTTTCTGCCGGTTAATACGGTTTAGTGAAGGGGTTTCCCAAAACAGCGCTTTGTTTATTTTCGATAAATCAGGCGTATGTTTCCTTTCCAGCGTCTCTTGATGACAGTAATTATCGTGATTGGTCTGTATCAGGTAAAAGTAGCCTGAAGTAGAAATACCCAGTCCTTTCTCCAAACGGGAAGACAGTTCGGGCGTAAATTTCCGTTTCCCTCTGATTAACTCATTGATACGCTGTGGATATATTTCCAGCTTTTCCGCAATTTCTTTTTGCGAAAGAGATTCCTTTTGAAGTATCCGTTTCAATATGGCTCCTGCAGGAACAGAGGGCATGGAAAGATATTGCTCGTACATACTCGTATACCTTTGACAGCGACAAAAGTAATCATTACCTCCAAAACAACAAAAAATGAAGGGCAAAAAATACTTTCTTGAAATTCAACAGCAAATTACCGGATTAGTCGAAAAAAGCTTTTACTTTGTTTCTAAAAGCATTGATGTGCATGCTAAAAATGTCGACGTTCATGAAAAAAGTATGAACGTCCATGCTAATAATATTAAAATCCAAGTAAAAAGCATGAAAATTCATGCTAATAACATGAAAGTCCATGTAAAAGACATGAAAGTTGATACTAATAACATGAAAATCCATACTAAAAGCATAAAAATTCATGCTAATAACATGAAAGTCTATGTAAAAGACATGAAAATTGATACTAATAACATGAAAATCCATACTAAAAGCATAAAAATCCATGCTAATAACATGAACGTTCATGTTATTAGCATGAAAGTCAATGCTAAAAGCGTCATCCTTATCTTCCTGGATTTTACAAAAGACGATGAAAACGCAGCCCTGATATTAAACGATTAGGGCAATGTTTTGACAACGCATTTGCAGTTGACGGTTCTAATACGAAAATCGAACTCAATTGCTATGCTGATACGAATACATTTTATTACTCACTTAGATTTGAATAACAGGAAAAAGTATAACTGTTCGCGAATGATATAAATTGGAAAAACGAAATGTTATGCTGTGATTTTTGCGTATCTTTGCCCTTGGAAACAAAACAAACAGGAAGAAATGAAATCCGTATCAGATATAGCCGGATATATTGCAAATAAATACAATATAAAACTTCAACCGGAAGAGTTGCAGCAATTCGCATCCATTATGGAATTTCGGAAATTAAAAAAAGGCGAAGTGTTTTTGGATCAAGGGCAAGTCGCTAAAGATATTATTTATGTACATTCCGGTACAATGCGACTGTTTTATTACAAAAAAGGACGTGACATAACGGAACATTTCGCCTGTGCGGATACTCACTTTGTTTACAGTATCATAAGCCTGTTTCAAAAACGGCGGACAGAGTTAATGATCGAAGCCCTGGAGCAAAGCATTATCTATACAATTAATTATGACAAGATGAGATTGCTGCTGTTGCAAATACCCCAACTGGCAAAATTATACATAGATATACTGGAAGAAGGCTTGATTATTTCGCAGAAAAAAGCAGATTCCTGGCGATTGGAAACAGTGAAAGAACGGTATGAAAGATTCTTCAAAGAGTATCCTGAAGTCGTAAAAATTGCATCTGTAAATCACATTGCATCATACCTGCTTATGGCGCCGGAATCATTAAGCCGGATACGTGGTGCAGAGGTTTTATAATAATTTTCTCATGCAAATTCAAATTCCCCTGACAATTCCGTATAGCTGCCGAAAACTTTATCAGCTTCCGCAAGCTTCTCCGGCTTAAAAGAAGTGGCAAGAGCAAACACTTTACATCCTGCCCGTTTTGCCGAAAGAATACCACCGGGAGAATCTTCGATTACAACGGTGCTTTCAATTGAGGCGGGCAATGTTTCCAATGCTTTGAGATATGGCGCCGGGTGCGGTTTATGATAGACCGTATCTTTCTCTGTTACCAACAGATCAAACAAATGAGTGATGTTGAAATATCGGTCAATCAGTCCAAGGGTATATGTCGAAGTCGAACTTACCAATACCGTTTTCAGACCTCTGTCTTTTACCTTCCGGTAGAAAAACGGAAATCCGCTAACTAATTTCATTTCAGGAAGCAAGTCTGTGAACAGCTCGTTTTTCCTTTGCAGCAGCAATTCAAAAAAATGCCTTCGGGCATCCAATTCCGCAGAAACATATTTGAAAAAATCCTCATCGGTTTGCCCGATGAACTCATCAAAAACAGAATCGGGATATGCAATGCCGAACTCATCCATGGTGATTTTTTTTGCTTTGGCATGTACCGGCTCCGAATCTATAATTACGCCATCCAGATCAAAAAAAACAGTTTTAATCATGCCTTAATATTTCTTTTTCATCACATACACCTCCACTTCTATCTTCCCACCGGTAGCGGCAGTGAAAGCTTTGTAGTGGGCGCTGTTGTGATGCGTGTCAATGGCTGCCTGGGATGTCCATTCTTCAACGAAAGTGTATTTCAGAGGGTTGTCGTTGTGCTGATAGAGGACATAAGAGACGCATCCTGTTTCCTGACGGGTAGCAGCGACAACGGCCTGAAAGGCTTTTTCAATATCGACCTGGTGTTCCGCAGTGGTGGTTATGTGGGCGATGATAACCAACCCGGTTTTCTTTGCCGTCGCGCTCTCTTTCGCGGAAGGCGAGACGGTGCAGGCGGCGGTGAATGACAACGTCAGGCAGATAGCCGACAATAGGAATCCTGATTTTAAAATTGTTTTCATACGTTAATAATTTAATAAAACTTGTTGTTACTTTTTGTTTGTGAAAATATTCCGTATCTGTTAGAGATTATACTGTTATTGGAAAAAGATATTCTTTCAGGGATTCGACTGTCGGGAAAACAAACCCTTTGTTATGTTCCCGCAATTGCATTATATCTGCTGATTTAGCCCAGCCTGCGGATAAACACTGTACTCTTGCCTGATTACAGGATACTATATCCGAAACGGTATCTCCAATATATACCAGCTCACAGGGGAGTAAGTTATATTTGCACCGGATAACGGTTAACGCTTCCGGTTTTATATTCCGGTCAGGAACACCTGTCTCTATAAAATCAAAGCTGTTTTCCATGTCAAACTGTTCAAGAGTGATTTGACAACTCCGTTTTCCTTTTCCGGTAATCAATCCTGCCGTAATATTACGGTTTTTCAGTTCCGCAATAAGTTCCTTTATTCCTTCAAATGGGGCAGAGCATGCGTTGTGAGCGTTTTGATATTGAATATAAAAATCACTTAATGCTTGTTCCCAATATTCTTCATTCAACTTTCTCAAGTAGCCATTAAGCAACTCCGGTAAGGGAATTGAGATTTAACATATTTGTAAGTTGTTTATTATCAGCGATAATATGTTTGGTTAAAAATTCAATATCTATCTCGAAATAATTCGCCAATGCAGTTAATATTTCTTTTATAATCAACCATATACGTTCTTTGACATTCAATTCAAGTGTTTCCGATTTTGCAGCCCGGAAGAGTGCGCCGAAACTTTCGTAACTGTCGAATCTTTT
>JAITDQ010000226.1 GCA_031282485.1 Tannerella sp.
GTGATGACTATAAAAAAGCGATTGAAGATGCTGTAAATAAAAAGAAGAAGGATAAAAAGTCCCCGTTTAAATACAAAAAGAATGCTACCGACATGTACGATATTCTGCAACAATACGGCAATCAGGAACAGGCAATAAAAAATGCGGAACAATTATCTCAACAATATGAAGACGAGAGATTTGCTACTCACAACCCAAGAACACAAGTTTATGACTTAGTTAAACAACTTATCGGCAAAGACGAGGTTTTGAACGAAGAAATAAAGAAAAAATTCAAATAGATTGTCAGATAAGATTTTTGTAGAAATCAATCAGTTCATTGACTTCACCGCAAAATCAGCGATTTACGATTTAAATCAAAATTATTATACTTCGCACGGGATCAATACCTTTCCTTCAGAAGTTCCATCAGTTCTTTCATGGATAATTTTGCGGACCGGTCGCTGCCTTCGAGCAGCGAATCTGCCAGGTTGCGTTTTGTGTTATGCAGCTGAATGATTTTTTCCTCGATCGTGTGTTCGGCTACTAAACGGTAGACTGTTACCGGACGGTTTTGTCCGATGCGGTGTGCGCGGTCGGAGGCCTGGTCTTCGATGGCGGGATTCCACCAGGGGTCGAGGTGTATCACGTAATCGGCGGCGGTCAGGTTGAGGCCTAATCCGCCGGCTTTGAGGCTGATGAGGAAAAAGTCGCCCTGTCCGGACTGGAAACTGTGGATTTCTTTTTCGCGTTTGGCAGGCGGCGTCGAACCGTCCAAGTAACGGTATGTAAAGCCGTTTTCGTCGAGGGCTTTGCGGACGATACTCAGATGCGTGACGAACTGGCTGAAAACCAAAGCGCGGTGTTTGTTGTCTTTTAATTCGGCGGCAATCTCAAGAAATGTGGATAATTTGGTGGACTCAATGTGAGCATCGGGAACGACTAACGACGGATTGCAGCATGCCAGCCGCAGACGCGTGATTTCCGCCAGCGCCCGGAGTTGTTTGGCGCCTTGCCGGCTGTCGTCGTTTTCCAGTGATTCAATCGCCCGGCGACGCAGCATTTCGTAAAAGGCTATTTCCTCGTCGCTTAATGTGATTTTACGGATGATTTCCGTCTTGGGCGGCAACTCTTCGAGTACGGCTGTTTTTGTACGGCGCAGGAGGAACGGGGTAATCAGTTTTTTTAGACGTTTGCGTACATTCTCGTCGTCGGAACGGACAAACGTATCGGTGAAAGCGGATAAACTGCCCAGTAATCCGGGATTGATAAACTGGAACAGATTCCACATCTCACCCAGATGATTTTGCAGAGGCGTGCCGGTGAGTACGATGCGAAAATCAGCCTGTAGCGACATGGCGGCTTTCGATGTTTTGGTGTTGTAGTTTTTAATGGCGTGAGCTTCGTCCAGTATCACCGTTGCCCAGTGTTGAGCGACAATCGCGTCTTTCTCGGACAGTAAAAGTCCGTAGGATGTTATCAGCAAATCACCGGCTTCGAGCGAAGACAAAAGCGCGGCGCGGTCTGCGTTATGCAGCGCCTTGACATTGAGGGACGGCGCGAAGCGGCTGACCTCGCTGATCCAGTTCGGTATGACCGATACGGGACTTACAACCAGCGCCGGTCCGGCCTGTATGCGATGCAGCAGGACGGCGATAGCCTGTACGGTTTTACCCAATCCCATATCGTCGGCAAGGCAGGCTCCGGCGCCCCATTCCGCAAGACGTATCATCCACTGGAAACCGGTCACCTGGTATGGACGCAACTCGGCCTGCAATAACGACGGCACGGCTACATCCAGTTTTTGCACCGTTTTCAGGCGTTTGCGGAAATCGCGCCAGGCTTTGTCGACCTGCAAATTTTCCATTTCGTCGAAAACGTCCGCCATTGCCGCCGAAGCAAAACGGTTGATGACAACTCCCCTGTCCGAATCCGACGACGAGAAAGTCGCCAAATCGGACAAACGACGCCGCAACTCGTCGCTGAGGGACAGAAATTCGCCGTTGCTTAACTCAATGAAACGGCCGTGGGCGCGACGCATCATGTCGAGCAACGTTTTAATGGTCACGACCATTCCCTCGTCAACTTTCAACTCGCCTTCCACTTCAAACCAGCTGATATTACTTTTCACCCTCAGTTTAAGGTCGCCGAAAGTGATGGATTTGCGTATTTTGAAACGTTCGCCTTCAGGCCATTCCACAACCGAGATGTCGCTGTGGCGTTCCAGTATGTCAAGCAATTCGAGCGTATCGAACGGATTGTCGAAGACCATCAGCCCGTCGTCGGAGGTTTGCATGTTTTCGATGGCCTGTATGTCATTGAGAATACGGTCATTGAACGTGTTTTCGTCGTCGAGGTTGCGGGTTACGCGGATACGTTCGCCGTCCCGGTTTGAAATGAGGATTTTCCCTCCACGCCCCGGTTTGCAGTATGGCGGGTGCGAGCCGAACGGTTTGACAAACAGTTCGGCTTTCAGGCCGTCGCCCATCGGCAAGAGCTGGATGCGGATGCGCGAATCCGTGTCAACCTGCTGTATTTGGGCATTATCTTCGTCGACCGTCAAGTCGGAATGTATCTGTATAAAAGCGCTGAAATGCTTCAGCACCATCATCAGTTTATCCTGTCCCTGTTCCGGTACCGGTGTCCCTTTGGATACGGCTTTAATGATTTCATACTGGAAAGGGGTGATGTTGTATATTTTATAGCGTGTGTTCGTTTCTTTGCGGATGTTAATTCCTTCATGCGGGTTGGTCACGTCACATTCCATTACGTAGCCGTCGGGCTTTTTCACAACATTAAGCACCGGCTGGGCGGCGACTAATTCCACACTGATGTTATCGTCTCCGAGGAACACGTACGGATGGCCTGTCATTTCAAAAATAGCATTGGAGCCGAGCGCATACGAATGGTGACTTTCGATTGCCGCGATGCGCCGGTCCTGTTCGGTCATGCAGTCAACTTTCCCGTCGATAAAATTCTTCATGGCGATATTCTTCCCTATATCCCAGGCGCCATTATTTTTCAGCGACTGGAGTGTCGGGACGGCATAAGGCCTTTCGGGGTAGAAACGGTAGGCCACACGTGTTTTACTGTTACGGGATATTTTACGCATGACGGTTTGCACCGACTGGAGCGACAGGTACATGTTGAGTTGTTTTTCCCATTCGTTGGGCAGCACGATGTTCGAAAGCAGCGGTTCGTAGTTTAATTTTGCGGAAACAGCTTCGTATAACTGTTGAATTTCGGGCGAAGGACACCATTTTTTCAACAGATAAACCGCTTCGTAAGCGGCAACATAATGTTCGTTTTCAAAGGCTTTCTTTGCGCTCCTGACAATAAGGTTCGTATCCACCGGATAACAGGTAGACTTATCACCGGGGACAACCGGCTTGCCGGTAAAACCCAGTGCAATTGCCCGCCACAATATATCGCCCGACTTATCCCATTGCCTGATGAAACTCAGCTGTTTTACAACCGCCTGCGCCCTGTCAACATTTCCGGTAAAATATCCGGATAAATGGCGGAAAAAGCTGTAGATGCCATGATTAACCACTTCGTTTTTTTCCGCTGCCATTTTACAGAATACCGGTAAATGATATTCACCTTCTTTCGTCAGGCAGGCCGTGAAATAGAACAGCGCCGCTTCGGGGAAAACGGGGATGCAGGTGTTTTTATATTTACGCCGCTGTTTTTTCAGTCCTTTATCGAACAGGTTCAGCGCTTCGTCCTTATTCCCGTTTATGAAAGCGGACATGGCCATGGCATAGCAGGCGGCGCTTTCGTCGTAGGGGGACGTCAGTTCCCGTGCCTGTTCGAAATCGCCCCGCATCATGGCAATCTCTGCCCGCAGACAGTCCAAACCGGCTGATGTCCTGTCTTTAAATTTGTTTTCCAGGAATTGGATATCACTTAGAGGCGACAGTTCCGAAATTGTATTTCCTAAAACAACTTCATAAAAAATTGCAACAATGTCGTTTGATATTTGCGAAATTACGTCACCGTAAGCCGGTTGTAACAGAGCGGCCTGCAAACAGAGCACCTGTCTTTTTCCGGAAGAAACAAAGTCCCGTTCGATATTTTTCAGATCTTTGGGAAAGAAACAAAGTGCATCGAGGTAGTCAAGCAGGCGTTTTTGAGCGTAAGAAGGGTAATAGTATTTTTTCAGATGCTGTTTTTCACTCAATTTATATGTGTTGTTTTTAATCAAGGGGAATAGCCAAACGGTCAAATACGGATTCACCGTATACATATTATTATATGAATTTTCGCCGATAAGCAGTTGGGATTTGACGCATCCGTCAATTACGGCTTTTATTTTGTATCTGGCGACGGGAGGCGCGGCCGAAATGATTTCGTCCATACTCATCGAGTAATAGGATAACGCAAGCGAATGAATTATTTCCCGGGAATCTTCGTCGAGTGATTGATATTCTTTTACTAATTTGTTGGTCATAAATAAATTTGGATTGCGTGGAGACACTCAATTTGGGCGTCTCTACTGTTGCTTCTTTTGAAATATAATGGAAACGATGACTGTTAACCCGAGGCCGAAAGGATAGTACAGAAAAGGAACGATTCCTGCCGGGTTGATTGACGCCAGACCTGCCGCTATCAGCAACTGGGCGCCATAAGGCAGGATGCTTTGTATGCTGCAGGAGACGGTATCGATCAGGCCGGCTATCCGTTTGGGGTTGAGGCTGAATTTTTCGCCGATTTGCTTGGCCAGAGGCCCTGTGATGATAAGCGCGATTGTGTTGTTTGCCGTACAGAGGTCGGTAAAGGCAACCAGCCCGGCGATGGCGCTTTCGGCCTGTTTCCGGGAGTGGATGCTGTTCGTCAGTTTGAGGATAAGCCAGCTTATCCCGCCGTTGAAACGTATCATTTCAAACATGCCGCCGGCCATAAGCGAGACAATAATAAG
>JAITDQ010000248.1 GCA_031282485.1 Tannerella sp.
TTGCAGGCTTTTATCATGCATCGTTCGACGCTGTTTTTCCCCGTCAATGACTTAAATGGTTTGAACGCTAACGGATGATGAGAAATGATAAGGTTAAACCCTGCATTAATGGCTTCATCCACAACTTCTTCCGTTACATCAAGGCATAGCAGCGCCCCGGTTGCCTGCATATTGACGTCGCCGATCTGGACGCCTGCATTGTCGTAATCTTCCTGAAGACTTAACGGTGCATGGCGTTCAATTTCTTTGAGGATATCCTTAATTCTGATCATACATTATTATATATACGTGTTATTTTAATAAATCAACTTTGATATTTAGTTCTTTCAGTTGCGCATCATCAAGTACGGACGGTGCATCGAGCATGACGTCGCGTCCCGAGTTGTTTTTCGGGAAAGCGATGCAATCGCGGATCGAATCGAGGCCGGTGAACAGGGATACAAGCCTGTCGAGGCCAAAAGCGATACCTCCGTGAGGGGGCGCCCCGTATTTGAATGCGTTCATCAGGAAACCAAACTGCGCCTGCGCCTGTTCTTCGGTAAATCCGAGCAGTTTGAACATGTTGTTTTGCAGCCGGCTGTCGTATATACGAATGGAACCGCCGCCTACTTCCACTCCGTTGATAACCATATCGTAAGCATTTGCGCACACCTCGCCGGGGTTACTGTCCAGCAGGGGTATATCTTCCGGCTTGGGCGAGGTGAACGGGTGGTGCATGGCATAGTAGCGTTGTGTTTCTTCATCCCATTCCAGCAAAGGGAAGTCTATCACCCACAAGCATGCAAACGTGTCTTTGTCGCGTAATCCCAGCTGATTGCCCATTTCAAGGCGCAGCTCATTCAACTGCTTGCGCGTCTTATTGGCATTGTCGCCCGAAAGTATGAGAATCAGGTCGCCGGGACGGGCATTGAAAGCGTCCTTCATTTTCTGCAATGTCTCCTGCGAGTAGAATTTATCAACGCTCGACTTTACGTTGCCGTCGGCTTCAACGCGTGCATAGACGAGTCCTTTGGCTCCAATCTGCGGTCTTTTAACGAAATCGGTCAGGCCGTCAAGTTGCTTGCGCGTGTAAGCCGCTGCGCCTTCCGCGCATATCCCGCCGATATATTCCGCATCGTCAAATACTGCAAAACCGGAGCCTTTCAGGATGTCCATAAGTTCGACAAACTTCATTCCGAAGCGGGTATCCGGTTTGTCCGAACCGTAATATTTCATGGCGTCGTGCCATGTCATGCGGGGGAAATCTTCACTGAATGTTACATTACGGATTGTTTTGAAAAGATGTCGGGTCAGTCCTTCAAAAATCCGCAAAATATCGTCCTGCTCAACGAACGACATCTCACAGTCTATCTGGGTAAACTCAGGTTGGCGGTCTGCACGCAAATCTTCGTCGCGGAAACATTTTACAATCTGGAAATAGCGGTCAAAACCGGAAACCATCAATAATTGTTTCAACGTTTGCGGAGACTGGGGCAGGGCATAAAACTGTCCCGGATTCATGCGGGAAGGAACGACGAAATCCCGTGCACCTTCGGGGGTGGAATTTACAAGAACGGGTGTCTCGACCTCAAGAAAACCGGCATCGCTCAGGTAGCGTCGTGTCTCGAACGCCATACGGTGCCTCACTTCCATGTTCTTACGTACAATACTGCGACGCAAATCGAGATAACGGTATTTCATACGGATATCGTCGCCGCCATCGCTCTCGTCTTCGATTGTGAAAGGCGGAGTAAGCGAGGCATTGAGTATATTCAGTGCCGAAACGATGACTTCAATCTCGCCGGTCGGGATATGAGTATTTTTGTTAAAACGTTCTTTCACCGTTCCCTTGACCTGAATAACAAATTCACGTCCTAATTTATTTGCCTGTTCGCAAAGTGACGCATCGGCTTCCTCATTAAACACCAGCTGGGTAATCCCGTAACGGTCGCGCAGGTCAACAAAAGTCATCCCCCCCATATTGCGAATTTTCTGCACCCATCCGGCCAATATTACGGATTGTCCTTCGTTATTAAGGCGTAATTCCCCACAAGTCTTTGTTCTGTACATATTTGCATTTTATTATTTTTGTTATCTTCGAAAAAAATCACGCAAATGTAGTGATATTTTGATACAATGCAAAAAAAAGTATTTGATTAATTTGCTTGGATAATTGAAAATAATACATATCTTTGCAACCGCTTTTGAAAACCAGCCCGTAACGGGACATCAGGAAGGATGGGTGAGTGGCTGAAACCAGCAGTTTGCTAAACTGCCGTACGGGTTACCGTACCGGGGGTTCGAATCCCCCTCCTTCCGCAGAAAGGCGATATTAAGCCTGTAAGCACGCTTACAGGCTTAATTTGGTTTAATATGGATTCGTTACCAAACCATTACCTGTGCTAACCGTGGTTTTGCAAATAAATACTTGGCTTCATGAAAGAATGTATAGATATTTTACTGTGATCCGAAAACTCCGGAACATGTTCTGGGAACTTTCGACAGCAATCGGGAAACTCCGGAACATGTTCGGGAAACTTCCGACAGCAATCGGGAAACCTCAGAACACGTCCTGGAAACTTACGACAGCAATCGGAAAACTTCCGACAGCAATCGGAAAACTTCAGAACATGTTCGGAAAACTTCCGACAGCAATCGGAAAACCTCAGAACACGTTCGGAAAACCTCAGAACATGTTCCGGAAACTTCGGGAACAGACGGCAGGAATAAAAATTGAAAGAGAATTAACGATATGGACCGGTCAAATTACACGACGATGTACCTTCCCGCCCTGCGATTGGAGAATCATCAACTGTCCGGCAGTAAACTGAAAACGCCGGCAGAACTTGTGGCATGGACAGGCGCCGTGCAGGCGCAGGATTTCGGCATGGCAAAATGGGCTGTCGGGATACGTCTACCGGATTGCACGGACACGGACGTGGAAGAGGCGTTCAACCGGGGAGACATCCTTCGTACTCACGTGATGCGTCCGACGTGGCATTTCGTAACGCCCGAAAATATCCGCTGGATGCTGGCTTTGTCGGCCGACAAAATCAAGGCCGCTGCCCGCTCCCGCGACCGCGAACTGGGTATTTCCGAAACGCTCTTTTGCCGAAACAACCGTTTTATTGAAAAAGCGTTGGAAGGAAACAATCATCTCACCCGCGAAGAACTGGGGAACGTGCTGGCGGAAGCGAATATCGGGATGAATACGGCACGGCTGACGCATTTCATGATGCGTGCGGA
>JAITDQ010000342.1 GCA_031282485.1 Tannerella sp.
TTTTCTGAAATATATAACGGTCAAAGCGGGTTCATATTGTCTTTTACTGTTATTTTTTCCGTTTATAACAAAATTCCAGTTCGCAGTACTGACAGGCGTACTGTCCGGGGCGCACATCGCGGCCGAGACCGATGATGCCGCTGATTGACTTGATCGGCGTCATCAGGCAAACGTCCGACAGGGTGATGCCGCAGGGCTGCTGCCCCAGAAGGGCGAAGATTTTTCGCTGTTCCGTCAGGTGCCAGTTGCAATATCCCGGGCTGAAACGTTTGGTGTGGGGTATGTCCGGATAAGCCGCCTCTAATTTCGTCTCCATATAGTCGCCGGTTTTTTCCGCCAGCAGCGTTCCCATTACGTCGAGCATGTAAGTGACCAGCATGTCGCCGTCCGCCTTGTGCGCCTGCTGGATTTGTTCAAATTCCCGGCCGGCGGTGGCAGCAAAAACGGCAAACAGGGTGGAATGTTCCAGCAAACGGGTAATGGTCGCATTTGTAGCCAGCAGGTGTCCCCGGATGCGGACAGCTCTGTCTTCACATTCGCCTTCGGATACGAAACAGACATACCGGGGTTTCACCTCCTTTTTCAATTCGGCTAACAGTTCGCAAATCAAATCCAATACGTTCCCGTCAGGCAACGTATTGCCATATCCGATTTCCTTGAGCACTTCCTCTGTGGACAGGGCAATATCGGAATATGCAACCGTGCAGTCGTCCATGACCGTTTACGAGGCAAGCAGTTGTTTAGCCACCGAAACGGCGGCATTGGCATTACTACTGTATCCGTCGGCTCCGATTTCGCGGGCAAAGGACTGGCTGATAGGTGCACCGCCGACCATGATTTTCACCTGATTCCGGATACCGGCGTCTTCCAGCGTCCGGATGACTTCTTTCATGTAGTTCATCGTCGTGGTCAGCAAAGCCGACAGACACAGTATGTCTGCTTTGTGCTCGATGATTGAATTGGCAAACTTCTCGGAAGAGATATCCACTCCGAGGTTAATTACTTCAAAACCGCTGCCTTCCAGCATGGAAGCCACCAGATTTTTACCGATGTCGTGCAAGTCGCCCTTGACCGTTCCGATCACGATAGTGCCTGCGCGGGGGATGTCGCTGCCCACCAGCAGGGGACGCAGCAGTTCCAGCGCGCCCTTCATCGCCCGGGCAGACATGAGCAACTCGGGAACGAAGGCTTTTCCGCTCTCAAACCGCTGTCCGATTTCGTCCATAGCTTTGGACATGTAATCTTCGATGATCGACTTGATGTCGGCTTTCTCTTCAATGGCGATCTTAGTCGTTTCGACGGCCAGCGCCAGATTCCCTTTCAAAATAGCTTCGTACAATTGATTCATGTTTTCCATTTTTCAAAATGTTTTTAATGGGTTATTATTGTTTTAAATCACTTTCTTTCATTTCATTTCCTCCGCAGACTGTTCAGGGTTTCAATCATGCTTACCACATTGGCTACGGGCACGTTCGCCTGAATATTATGTACGGAATTAAAGACAAAACCGCCGTTTTTGCCGAATATTTCACACTGCCTCAGCACGTGTTCCCTCACCTGTTCGGGCGTCCCGGCGGGCAGTATTTTCTGCGTATCAATCCCTCCGCCCCAAAAAGTCAGCGCGTCGCCGAATTCATCTTTCAGCCGCTGCGGATCCATGTCCTTTGCATTGATTTGAACCGGATTGAGTATGTCGAACCCGGCATCAATAAGCGACGGTATCAGCGGGATAATCGAACCGCAACAGTGTTTGAATACTTTCCACGACGTGTTCCCGTGAATCCAGTCGTTCATCCGTTTGTAGTGCGGCAGCCAAAGCTCGCGGAAAGTCTCGCGGGAACAGAATTGCGAACTTTGCGTACCGAAATCGGTGCCGCACGTAAATACCACATCGACCTTGTCACCCAGCCTGTCCCACAGCAACCGGTAGTTTTCGATGGCAATATCTATCTGTTTTTCAAATAACCGGCCGATATGTTCCGACCTTAAAACGGTGGACATGTACCACTCGTCGACCGCCCGAATACCTTTGGGTTCCTTCAATCCCATGCCGGGTACAAAAGCGATGTCGCCCAGCGCTGTTCCGCCGAATCCGGCGGCTACGGCTTTTCCCGTGGCGGCTGCCCGCGTTGCTTCGCGTTCGAAGTGCGACAGGTCTTTTTCCGTCAGGTATCCGAATTCTTCCAGATTGTCCGCAAGCGACAGTTTTTCATCGTCCACCGGAGCGCCCCGTTCGATAGCGTTGACGAAAAAACAGCCCTCCGGCATGACGGCGCTTGGCGGAAACCGGCGGTCGCCTTTGGCGTAGATGTACACATTGCCGTTTTGATCCGGTGTCAGGTCAATATCTTCCGCTATCCGTACGCGTTGTCCCCAGGGCGTAACCTGCTCGTGCAGGCGCGTTTCGTCGATGCCGAACATGTTTTCCCTGCCCCAGACGCCGACGACGTCTACGCCTATGATTTCCTGAAGTTCCTCATCGACTTCGCCCAGCATCTGAAACGGCTCGATGACCCGTACCGGCTTCTCTTCCAGACCGTAATGCCGACGCAGGGCGTCCACCATACGACAGTGAATACCGGTAACGGAAGTAGCTCCGAAGTCGACCGGAATCCGGCCGCCGTCCCTGTGATGCAAGGTTTGCTGTATAACTTCCTTAGATGTCATAATATACGTTTTTTATAATCCGTATTCCGAGGGGATAAATTTGCTTGT
>JAITDQ010000035.1 GCA_031282485.1 Tannerella sp.
TTATTTGTTTTGGCGCGATTTTTGTATGTATTTTTGTGTTTAAAAATATAATGCATATGGAAGCAATAAAAAACTTTTTATTTGTTTTGAGGCAGTTCAAAACATCCGGCATAGTGAACCTGTCAGGATTATCGGTTGCTTTTGCCGTATTCGCCGTAATCATAATCCAGGTGAAATACGACTTTACTTACGATAAATGTTATCCCGCCGCCGCCGACATTTACAAACATTCGTATTTTGTTCCGGGGGAAAAAGAGCCGAGGTTTGTATCCAGCCAGCAAATTCCCGAAAAAATCAAAGATGCTCTCCCCGAAGTAAAAGCTTATTGCGTGATGCAGAATATGACTGGGGAAATAACCATTCCGTCTTCCGAGGGCGAAAAAAAGACCGTTATGGCCGGTATCATCTCGGCGACGCCCGGTTTCACGGATGTGTTCGGCCCGACTGTCATTGCCGGAAATACCGCCGGCCTGTTTATCGAAAACGATAAAGCTATGATTTCCCGTAAAACGGCGGAACGTTTGTTCGGCGACGACGATCCGGTCGGCAAAGTCTTCTATTCCGGCGGAAATCAGCTGACTGTAATCGCCGTATATGAGGATTTCCCGAAAAACTCTTCCATTAACAACGGCATTTATACCAAGATAAAGGAAATGCCTCCGTCGGAGTGGAGTTTCCAGGCTTATTACAAAATGGCAAAGGCTGATGTTGTTCACATCAACGAGAAAATCAATGCCCTCGATCTTTTCGATTCCGGTGGTGAAGAAATGCCTGATGACGACCAAAAATATATAATGAACTGTGTCCCTTTAAGCGATTTTTATTTGCATTATTCGGGAAAAGGTTCTTTGAATACAACGCTTTCCCTGCTTTCAATCGGCATTGTGATGATTGTTATTGCATTCATCAATTTTATCAACCTGACGGTAGCCCTCATTCCATCCCGGGTCAGGAATGTGAATATCAGGAGGATATTGGGGGTCGGTCTGCGGAATTTGCGGATAACGATTGCTTTGGAAGCGGTTTTTCTTTCGATGACAGCCTTTGTCCTGTCCGTTTTTTATATCACTGTTTTCAACGATGCGGCGATTAGTTCCTTCTTCTCTGCCGACCTGACGATAGAAAACAATGTTCCCGTCCTTGCCGTCATTTTTGTCGGGCTGTTGGTACTGTCGTTTTTATTGGGCTTATACCCGGCCTTTTATGTCACATCCATTAATCCCGCGATGGCGCTTAGCGGGACGTTTTCCCTTTCCTCGCGGGGTATTCGGATGCGAAATTTACTGATTGTCGTGCAGTTTGCCGCTTCGATTGTGTTGATTATCATTTCCGTTTTTATTAAGATACAGCACGATTATATGCAGGATTACGATTGGGGTATCAGGAAGGAGAACATTGTCTATCTTCCCGGTAAAGATATGAAATCGAACATAAAAAGTTTCAAAAACGATGTGTTGCAAAACCCTTCCGTGGTTGGGTTCACGACTGCCGGTTCCGTTCCCGGGTACGTCGGTATGGGATGGGGCAGGATGTATCAGTCGAAAATGATACAGATAACCGCATGGCCGGTGGCGCACGATTTCCTTGATTTTTTCGGCATACCGGTTTTGTACGGCAACGATTTCGACCCGGACGACGCTTCGGGCAGGGAAAAAGTGATATTCAACGAAGAATTTCTTCGCCGCTACGATTTTGATAAAGATATTGTCGGCGGTACGTTTGAAACTTTTACGAACAATGCCGATATTGTCGGCATAGCGAAGGATGTTAATTTTGAATCGCTGCACCAGCCGATTAAGCCTATGGCTTTTGTGATTATCAACGCACCCTGGTGGCAGGACAATTTTGTATTCCTGAAACTCTCCGGCCGGGACATCCGTTCAACGATCGACTATATTCAGGAAGTCTGGAAAAAACATAACGACAAACCGTTTGAGATTACTTTTTTGGACGCCAAGCTCGACGAACTGTATAAAACCGAAAACAACCTGGCGAAACTGATTTCCGTATTCGGATTAATCGCCGTCATCATTGCGGTGATGGGCGTTTACGGATTGATTGTTTTCAACGCGCGGTATAAAGCGAGGGAAATCGCCATTCGCAAGGTCAACGGCTCTACGATTGAAGAGATCATGTTGCTGCTCAACCGCAATATGCTGATACAAGTGGGAATCGCTTTTGTCATTCCCCTCCCGGCGGCCTATCTCATCGTACACCGGTGGCTGGAAAACTTTGCCTATAAAACGACCATTCACTGGTGGGTATTTTTATTCGGCGGAGTGGCTGTTTTAATCATCACGATACTGACGGTCAGTATACAGAGTTACAAGGCCGCATCAAGAAATCCGACAAAAGCTTTAAACAATGTCTGAGCAGGCGCTTTAAAAAAAGATTTAGCACCAAACATCCCATACATACTTCAAATATTTAAAAATATATTATATTTGCAGCTTCAAATCTTGGATGTATGAGGAGTCTGTCGATAGGGAAACGGATTTTCGGGACGGCTTCATATTCATATTATCCTGTTAAATTAAATATATGCAAGTATGAAAGTTTTTGTTTATCCGGGCCAGGGCGCCCAGTATACGGGGATGGGAAAGTCCATGTATGACCAGAATGTGCGTGCCAAAGCGCTGTTCGAGGAGGCGAATGATATCCTCGGTTTTCGAATAACGGATGTAATGTTTTCGGGGACGGACGACGAATTGAAGCAGACGAAAGTGACGCAGCCGGCGATATTCTTACATTCCGTAATCCTTTCTAAAATATGGGGCAAACTGTTTACGCCGGGAATGGTGGCCGGACATTCTTTAGGTGAATTTTCCGCCTTAACGGCTTCCGACGCCCTTTCTTTTGAGGACGGGCTGAGGCTTGTTTCGAAACGCGCTCATGCCATGCAAAAAGCGTGTGAGTTGCAGCCTTCTACAATGGCCGCTATTATCGGCCTTTCGGATGAAATGGTGGAAGATGCCTGCAAGGCGATAACGGACGAAATCGTCGTTTGCGCAAATTACAACTGTCCGGGACAGATTGCCGTTTCAGGCTCCGAAGCCGGCATTGACCGGGTATGTAAGGTGCTGACCGAAGCGGGCGCCAAACGCGCTTTGAAACTCAAGGTAGGCGGCGCTTTCCACTCTCCGTTAATGGAGCCTGCGCGCGCCGAACTGGCCGAGGCCATCGAATCGACGGTTATCAACAAGCCTGTCTGCCCTATTTATCAAAACTACACGGCGTTGCCGTCAACCGATCCCAAAGAGATAAAAAATAATCTTATCGCCCAGCTGACGGCTCCCGTCAAATGGACGCAAACGATAAGGAATATGGTTGCCGACGGCGCTGATCATTTTGTGGAGCTTGGCCCCGGAAAAATTCTTCAGGGACTTATCCTGAAAATTGACAATTCGGTCACCGCGGAAAGCTATCAGGAAAAGATAACGGAAGATTGAAAAGTACAGGATGTCTTAATAAACAGATGCATGTCGGGTAATAATGTAATATATGATAAAAATACGCTGGAGTTCGTCACCGTCGCGCTCGAATTTTGTGCGCTGGCGGAGACGGCCTCCGGGCATACGCTGTACGCATTTACGGATAAAGCCGTAAAGATTCTGCCCCTGCTTTATCTGAAGGCCGCATTGTTGCCTGACGTTGAAGATGCCGAAAGTGAATACGAACCGGAATATTTCATTACCGAAAATACGTACGAGGCAATCAGGCAACGGATTGCCGGCCTGCTCGGCGAATATGATTCGTTTCTTGATACGTTTCATCCCGATATGAATTACAGTGATACGCCAATCGCTTCCACCATATCGGAAAATCTGGCGGATGTGTACCAGGATTTGGGCGATTTTGCGGCACTGTTCCGCCGGGAAAACGAGGATGTGATGACGCAGGCTTTGTTTGCCTGCAAGGAGAACTTCCGGATTTACTGGGGACAGAAATTGCTTAATGCCCTGAAAGCGCTTCACGGCGTACGATTTAACGAAGAACTGTCGCCGGATGAATGACTGCCGATGTTTAACCGAAGAAAATACGGGATGAATTTTACGAACGCTATAACAAAAGACGCTATGTCACAGATGCCGCGGGAAGTTTTCACGGGGCGTATCGTCCTTGTGGATAATCCTGCGGCGCTGGAAAAGTCGCTTCAGTTTTTGTCTTCGCTCGCCGCAGTGGGGTTTGATACCGAGACGCGGCCGAGCTTCTCCAAAAAAACACATTATAAGATGTCGCTGATGCAGTTGTCTGCCGATGATGTTTGTTTCCTGATACGGCTGAACAGGTTTAAAAAAATCCCGCCTCTGCTTGAGGCTTTCCTTAAAAACGAAGCGGTGAAGAAAATCGGCCTGTCCCTGCGCGATGATTTTCACGGCCTGCACAGCCTGACGAACATATCTCCGGGTAACTTTATCGACTTGCAGACGTACGTGACACAGTTCGGCATCGAAGACATGAGTCTTCAGAAAATTTATGCAATCCTGTTCGGCCGGAAAATCTCCAAACGCGAACGGCTGAGCAACTGGGAAGCCGAACGCCTTACCGAATCGCAACAGCGTTATGCCGCCCTCGATGCATGGGCCTGTCTCCGCATATATCAATTCTTGGAATATTCAAAATGAAAACCGGCACGTTATATCTTAAACCGAAAACGTTATATCTTAAACCGAAAAAAGAAGAATCGCTCCTGCGTTTTCATCCCTGGGTTTTTTCCGGCGCCGTCGCCTCCGTCGAGGGGGAGCCTGCCGAAGGGGATGTCGTGGAAGTGTACGGTTCGGACAACCGGTTCCTCGGCACCGGACATTATCAGGCGGCCACGATCATGGTGCGCATCCTCTCGTTCAAACCCGTCGCGATTGACCTTGCGTTCTGGAAGGATAGCATCGGACGGGCTTACGAACTGCGCCGTTCGCTCGGCCTCGCCGGCGCGGGTACGCACAACACGTACCGGTTGATTCATGGCGAGGGCGACCATCTGCCGGGACTTATTGTTGATGTTTATGCGCAAACGGCCGTTATCCAGTCTCACTCGATAGGCATGCACCGCGACCGCAAACGTATTGCCGCCGCCCTGTGCGACGTATTGGGCGACGGCATCCGGCGCATCTACTACAAATCGGAAGGCACGCTGCCTGCACGCACGGCGCCTGTCGACGAAAACGAATATCTCTTCGGCGAAGACTGCGACGATGCACACGTAGCCGTCGAAAACGGCCTCAAGTTCAGGATAGACTGGATGAAAGGCCAGAAAACGGGCTTCTTCATCGACCAGCGCGAAAACCGTACCTTACTGGAACGTTATGCCTGCGGCCGCGCCGTCCTGAACATGTTTTGCTATACGGGGGGATTCTCCGTGTACGCCCTGCGCGGCGGCGCGTCGCTCGTTCATTCGGTCGACAGCTCGGCAAAAGCCATTTCGCTGACCAACGAAAACGTGACCCTGAATTTTCCGGGCGACAGCCGCCACGAAGCCTTTGCCGAAGATGCTTTCAAATTTATGGAAAACATCGACGGACGCTACGATTTGATAATCCTCGACCCTCCCGCTTTCGCCAAACACAAAGACGCGCTGCGCAACGCCCTGCAAGGCTATCGCAAGCTGAATGTGATTGCTTTTAAAAAGATACGGCCGGGCGGTATCATTTTCACCTTTTCGTGTTCGCAGATTGTCGGCAAGACGGATTTCCGCCTCGCCGTTTTCAGCGCTGCCGCACAGACCGGCCGCCGCGTGCGCATCCTGCACCAGCTGACCCAGCCCGCCGACCATCCGGTCAATATCTATCATCCCGAAGGCGAATATCTCAAGGGACTCGTCCTGCAAGTGGAATAAGAATGGCGGGCGGTTGCAGGAAGTCAGGATTTTTTTACTACATTTGCGGTTGAAAAATCAAGAATAAAAACGAAGATGGAGTGGACAAAACTATTATCAGGCAAGCGGCTCGGGGTTGAAAACTATCACGAGCGCAAGCATGAACGCACGAATTTCCAGCGCGATTACGACCGGTTGATTTTCTCTTCGCCGTTTCGCCGGCTGCAGAACAAGACGCAGGTTTTCCCCCTGCCGGGAAGTATTTTTGTCCACAACCGGCTGACGCACAGTCTTGAGGTGTCGTGCGTAGGCCGGTCGCTCGGTAAGAATGTATCGTCCCGCCTGATACGGAAATACGGCTGCGTCGAAGCCGACGGCGCTAATTTTTCGGAGATAGATTCCATCGTTTCGGCCGCATGCCTTGCGCATGATATGGGTAATCCGCCGTTCGGCCATTCCGGCGAACGGGCTATTTCCGCTTATTTCACAGACGGTAAGGGAACGCAGTTTGAACGGCAGGTGCGCAACGAAGGCGGCCGCTGGGAAGATTTCCTCCATTTCGAAGGAAACGCAAATGCGATGCGCCTGCTGACACATCAGTTTGCCGGACGCCGCGAAGGCGGTTTCGCCCTGACATACGGCACGCTGGCTTCGGTCGTCAAATATCCCTTTGCCTCAATCCACGCGACGAAGGGGAAATTCGGCTTTTTCCAGACGGAGGAAGATACGTATCTGCGTATCGCCGGCGAGCTGGGTATCCCCGAAAAAGTACCGGGTAAAAACATATACGCACGCTACCCGCTTGTCTATCTCGTGGAAGCGGCCGACGATATCTGTTACCAGATAATGGATATCGAAGATGCACACAAGCTGCGCCTTCTCACGAAAGATGAAGTGCTTGAACTCTTCCTGGGTTTCTTTGAAGGAAAACGCCTTGAGGATATCCGCCGTACGATGATGATGGTGAATGACACGAACGAGCGGATTGCTTATCTCCGTTCCTGCATCATTGGACTTCTTGTGGATGAATGTACGCAGGAATTTCTCGATAATGAAGAACGTTTTCTGGAAGGAACATACGGCAAACCGTTGATAGAAGGTGTGAGCGACATTGCCCGGCGGGCTTATAAAACGTGTTCCGATGCGGCTTATCGGAAGATATATGTCTCCCGCGACGTGGTTGATATCGAACTGGCGGGTTATCATATTTTCGGGTATTTGCTTGAGACGATTATCGATGCGATGATGAACCCCAATCATTCGTACAGCAAACTCCTGTTGAGCCGCGTGCCGAACCAGTACGACGTCTGCGCGCCGACGACTTACGGGAAAATTCAGTGCGCGCTCGATTACATCTCCGGCATGACGGACGTCTATGCACTTGACCTGTATCGCAAGATTACGGGCATGAGCCTGCCGGCCGTGTGATAAATGATGAACAGATAAAACAGGACAGATATGGAAAAAAACAAGTTCAAACGAATCCTCCTGAAGTTAAGCGGAGAATCGCTTATGGGAGGGCGGCAGTACGGGATAGATGAAGTCCGTCTCGGCGAATATGCCGCACAGATAAAGGAAATTGCAGAGACGGGCATACAAATCGGGATTGTCGTCGGCGGCGGGAATATCTTCCGCGGGTTAAGCGGGGCAGCCAGAGGATTTGACCGTGTAAAAGGCGACCAGATGGGTATGCTGGCCACCGTCATCAACAGCCTTGCGTTAAACTCCGCGCTCGCCGCAGCCGGGGTAAAAGCGTCGGTGCTGACCTCCATCCGCATGGAGCCGGTCGGCGAATATTACAGCAAAGACCGTGCAATGGAACTGTTGCAACAGGGCTGCGTCGTTATAATCGCCGGCGGAACCGGGAATCCGTTTTTCACAACCGACACCGCCTCGTCGTTACGCGGCATAGAAATCGAAGCCGACGTCATGCTGAAAGGCACGCGCGTAGACGGCATCTATACGTCCGATCCGGAAAAAGACCCGTCCGCCGTGAAATTCGACGAGATTACGTTCGACGAAATCTACCGCCGCAACCTCAAAGTAATGGACCTCACCGCCAC
>JAITDQ010000042.1 GCA_031282485.1 Tannerella sp.
CAGGAAGTTACAAACGGTTAATCCGTCGCTGGAAAAATGCCAATCCCGGTAAAAAGATATCATTTACGGATTTACGGGATATACTGGTCGACAATATTTTCGGAATCGAAATCGACCCTCTGGCAATCAAGGTGGCTGCGTTCGGTCTTTATCTGGCGTTAGTCGAAGAGTTAGACCCCAAAACGCTTTGGATAAAAAAAAGATACCGGTTGCCTTACCTGATCAATAATCCCAATGACGCGACGCAGGGAAATAAACAGGGGAAAAACTTGTGGTGCAGGGATGCCATTGGGAAAATTGACGCCGGGAAATTTATAATCAAAGCGGATTTACTTGTCGGCAATCCGCCGTTTGGCACCGATGGAATCAGTCCGGGAATCAAAAGCTATTTAAACAAACGGAAATATGCGCAGGAAAAAGCCCTTGCCTTTTTGGATAAAGCCGTTCAATTTGCAAAAGACGACGGGGAAATAGCCCTGATATTTAATACAAAAATATTGACTAATACAACTAAGACATATCGAAATTTCAGAAAATGGTTGTTTAACAGGACTTATGTTGAAAAGATTTACAATCTTTCAATCTTCAGGAAAGCGAATAAAGATTTTGGCGAACAGCTGTTTAATTCGGCATCTGTCCCTGTCAGCATCGTTTACTATCAAAAAGAACCGCCTCGCGATGTTTCCGACACGGTCGAATATTACGCTCCCAAAACGTATGTAAAATCAAGTATCGTCGACGGGCTGGTTATCGACAGTGCAGACATAAAATTTTTGCCGAGGCATGAATGTCAAAAACCGGATTCGAAAATTTGGAAAATCGCCATGTGGGGGAATCGGCAGGATTTCAATTTGATTTCATGCCTGAATCGTAAATCGGCCGTAAATTTAAAATCATGGTTCGGACGAAATAACTGGATTTGTGCGACCGGATTGAATGGCGACAGTAAACATAAGGATTTTGTCCCGTCACCGATTCTCGAAACAAGAACAATAAACAGATATTATACCCCGAATAATGTAGCCGTTCCGAATGACAGGTATTACAGGAAAATCAACCGGAATTTGTTTCAACCCCCCTTTATTGTTGTCAAAAAAGGGCAAAAAGAACAGCAGATAACAGCTTCCTACATAGATTATCCTGCTTATTGCATGAGCGGCGTTTTCGTTATGAACAAGAATGAAAACTTTTGTAATGACATGAAAAAGGGACTGGTTGCTTTTTTCAATTCCGATTTGGCAACGTACTGTTTGTTTCTTTCGGCGTCCTCGTGGGGAATTGAAAGAGAGCAGATAATGTTCAACGAATATTTGGAACTTCCGGCATTTTTTCGAGACGGTCAAAATCTGCAGGATGTTGCAAATTTGTTTGACGAATTAACCGTTGAGTTAAAACGGGACTTTCCGAATATCCATTCCGTTAAAGACAGGGAAAAAGAGATAAATAATGCTTTGACAGGTATCATCGGGTTAAGTAAAAAAGAACAAATCATGGTGGAAGACACATTAAAATACAGCCTCGATTTATTTGAGCAGGGTGCGGATTCCGTCGGATTCCACCGGACGTTGAAGGACGAAAATAAGGCGTATGCCCGTATGATTTGTGAAGAATTAAACGATTCTTTGCAACATGCCCCGTTTAAAGTCAGCGCCACCGTGTACGATGTCCAAATAAAAGACCCGCTGAATCTGGTAATACTGTCTTTTGACAAAAAGAAAAGGAACATTGCCGTCAAAAGAGCATCCGGTTTGGCTTCCGCCTTAAAAACGTTAAATGAATATTCGTTGCAGCAAACAGGACAAAATATCTATGTAAGAAAACAGTACCGCTACAGCGACGGCGACAGGATATACTTGATAAAACCAAACCAAAAACGTTTTTGGACACGTTCCCAAGCAATGGATGATGCAGCGTCGCTCTTCGTCGAAATTGCCGGTATGAAAAATACGGAATGACGGAAAAATACGGACAAAATATGCGGATGTCATTTTTTTTACTTAAATTTGTGGCCGGAAACCGTTAAAATCAGGTATAATATGAAACATTCATGTATTTTATGCACTTGGGAGAATGAAAAGTGTCAAACTCGCAATGATAAGGTTGTCATTGCTCACCGTTCACTGTTTGTCGTGAACAGAAACATTTTTATTTTAGCGCTAATTTGCGGGATGACATTTGGTTGCAGGCAATCGAATGACAAGCTTGTCCCCACTGAACTTCAATGCGAATACCAAACCGAACCGGTTGGTATCGACGTGTCTGCGCCGCGTTTCGGGTGGCAGGCGTTCGATGCGAAGCATACCAGAGGACAGGCGCAAACGGCATATCATATTCTGGTGGCAAGCCGTCGGGATAAACTGACCGAAGCGGATGCCGACGTCTGGAACAGCGGCAAAATCAACTCTTCACAGTCGGTTTTAACACCTTTCGGAGGGAAAAAACTGCAATCAGGCACCGCTTATTTCTGGAAAGTACGGATTTACGACAAGGACGATAATCCTTCGGAATGGAGCCGCCCGGCGCGTTTTGTGACCGGAATCCTTGACCCCAAAGAATGGAATGAAGCTGCATGGATACGTCACCCCGAAGCTCCGAGAGTGAAACATATCTGGTTTCGCAAAAATCTGAAACTCGACGCCAAACCGGACGCAACGTTTATACACGTGGCTTCGCTCGGGCATCATGAACTGTATGTCAACGGACAAAAAGCCGACGACCGCGTACTCGCTCCGGCGTTGACGAATTTCGACAAACGGCTTTTCTATGTCACTTACGATATTTCGAAACTGCTCAACAAAGGCGAAAACACGGTCGGCATCTGGTATGCTTCGGGATGGGCAAGTTACGACTGTTTCTCGCGAACGCCCGCCCTCCGTGTCCGGCTCGACGGCAAAGACGTCGAAGGCAAGCCGTTGACGCTCGTTTCGGACGCCACATGGCGCTGCGCCGTCAGCAACAGCCAAGACACCCGCGAGACACGCACGTTCAACAACAACGGAGGCGAAATCGT
>JAITDQ010000061.1 GCA_031282485.1 Tannerella sp.
CGGCGCGGACGGGACAGGAAATAAATTCTCCCGTTCGTAACGATTCGATGAATATCCGCCGTTTTATCGACGTACAGATAATCATCCTTCCTTAAATTTGAAAACGACTGTATTCCTATCGGTAACTTTTTCATGACGCTTTTTGTTTTGTGGCAAAGATAATACAAGTTGAGCGAATTTCGTGTTCAAATCCAAACCGTTTTAGTTAAAAAATATTTCACGTAAGCTCCGGCTAACATTTCGTCGTGTTCGGAACAATGTTGTTCCCATAGCAACCGGATAGTTTCGTTACATGTTAAAATTTTTCATTACTTATCATTTGTGTAATATGAAAAATTATATATCTTTGCACCCCGAAAGTGGAACGGTTCCGTAGCTCAGCTGGATAGAGCAACAGCCTTCTAAGCTGTGGGTCGAGCGTTCGAATCGCTCCGGAATCACTGAAAATAAAGCACTTATAGAAAGATTATAAGTGCTTTTTTTATTGGAAAATGGTAGTTTTGGACAAGTTGTATCAACCAGTGTATAAACCAATTTTTCATGACAGGTACGGATTGTTTGCTTTTTCGTGACTGACGGTCGTTGAAGGGCCGTGGCCGGGGTAGATGGTTATGTCGTCGGGCAGGGTGAGGATTCTGTTTCGGATGCCGGAAATAAGCGTGTTGTAACTGCCGCCCCACAGGTCGGTGCGTCCGATGCTGCCGGAGAAAATGACGTCGCCGGCTATGAGGAACCGGCCGGCTTCGCTGTAAAAGGCAAGGCTGGCGGGAGAGTGTCCCGGGACGAGAATGGCTTTCAGCGTCGAATGGCCGAAATGTATTTCTTCATTGTCTTCTATATTCCGTAACGGCTCAATCTCTTCGAAACTCATGGGAATACCGAATTTTGACGCCTGCATGGTAAGGGTTGGAGTATGTATGTTTTTTTCTTCCTTATGCAGTTCCGGGCGTATCCCGTATTCGTGGAAAATGTATGCATTGCCGACGACGTGGTCAAAATGGTAATGCGTGCACAACAGCCTTTTCAACGTCAGTTTATGCTCTTTCACGTAACCGGACAGGATGTTTTCCTCACCGGGCGTTAAGCATCCGCAGTCTATCACGACGGCTTCTTTTGTTTCGTCGTGCAGGAGATATGTGTTTTCCCCGAAAAAGTTGAACGTAAACTGTTTAATCAATATCATAACGGTATATATATCACTTTTTTTGTTTCGAAAAAATCCTCGCTGAAACGCTCGTTTAACGCGGTGGAAATAATATTTTTACCAAACGGAGCCATTTCTTTTTTCAGGTCGCCTCCCTTGAGGCAAATCACACCGTTAGGCAGAGCGTTTCGCTGTTTCCGGTCAACGTTTTTCCTTACGAGTTTCACTAATTCCGGCAACGTCATGACCGCCCGGCTTACGACGAAGTCGAAGGTTGATTTTTCGTCCTCGATGCGGCAATGCCTTGTCGTTACATTATTAATACCTGCGGCGTCGGCGACCGACCGAGCTACTTTGATTTTCTTTCCCGTACCGTCGATAAGATGAAACTTGACGTCCGGGAAAAAGATTGCCAGCGGGATGCCGGGAAATCCTCCCCCGGTTCCGGCATCCAGTATGTTCGTACCTTCCGAAAAACGCAAAAAAGAGGCAATTCCCAGCGAATGAAGGATGTGGTGTTCGTAAAGGTTCGCTATATCCTTGCGTGAGATGACGTTGATTTTCGCGTTCCACTCCGTGTACAAGGCGCCCAAGGCATCGAACTGTTCCATTTGATGCGCGGTTATTTCCGGGAAATATTTTTTGATTATAGCGCTCATTTTTCGGTAAAGGCAAGAATGGAAACCGGGGAATTTTCGCGCATCAAATGGCGTATCTTGTCGTAAGGGAGCAGGACGTCCGTTTTCCCGATGAATCGTGCTGCTATCTCATAATTATTGAATGTGTAGGTGATTCCGTCCTCGTTAACATAAAAATTGTTGTTGGGATAGATTTCCCTGACATTGAAAAATCCCATATTTTCCAGTTCCGAAGGATCCGTCACGCTATAATCCGCAGCAATGGCGTCGACAATGATTTGGGCGAGGTCGTCCTGATAATTGTCGATGAATATGTCTTTTTCTTCCAGTTCGTCTCCGGTTTTGAGGTATAAGACGTAATTGTTATATCCCTGGTCTCCGTGAGCGCCTCCCGTGAAGTATTCGACGGAAATGCAGTAACTGATCAAGTCACATTTATTATATAGGATTTCGTTTGATGAAACTTCAAAGTAAGAGAACATCGCTTCCGGGAGCATCGTTTTGCCCATATTTTCCATTTCTTCGGCGAAGTCTTTTTCAATCTCCCTGTAATCGGAAATATACCTGTTCACATAATTTGCCATAGCCTCTTCCGGTGATGCGGAAGACGTATCTTCGCCGAAAAAGGAGATCAGGAAATGACGGTTTATTTTTCGGAGGACATCCCTGTCTTTGTAGCCGGACGGATAGATAAAGACGGATTCGAGCGAACAGTGAGGATTCGTTGAATCGCCAAGCAGGTAATACTGTTCGTTTACCGTTATGGAATCAAACGTAATGTCATTTTCCTTATCAACGTCCACAACGCTTTGTTTACAGTTCGTCAGGATAAATCCCAGAAACAATCCAAATATTAAAGTCTTACGTTTCATAATTTAATTTTTTAATGAATAATGAATAATTAATGGTTAATGGTTAATTCCAATTGTCCCACTCTCCACCAAATGAATCTTTTAATTCTTAATTTTTAATTTTTAATTCAAATCAGTGTGCGCGTTTTCGAAATTCCGACGGCGTGATACCCTCTTTCTTTTTGAAGAATGTCGAAAACTGGCATACATTTTCAAAGTGCAGCGAATAAGCGATTTCGGAGATATTTCTGTCGGTAACTGTCAGCAATTCTTTTGCTTTCATCAGTTTTTGCTGCAATTGATACTGAGCCGGCGAAACGCCGGTGTATTCCTTGAACATACGCCTGTACCACGAATACCCCAGTCCTAATTTCTTCGCTATATCTTCCTGCGAAAGCGTGCTTTCGATATTGTTTTTTATAATATCACGCGCTTCGTTTATCCTGTCGACAATATACGTATCCGCGTATTGTCCGTTTTTGTTTTTATAATAAACAGAGCCTAAAATAGACAGGACAATACTGGAAATCATCTGTTGATAACCGGCTTTCTCTTTTTGGGCTATCCGGATGATATCTTCGTACAGGCCGACGATAGAACTGCTTACGCCGATGTTGTAAAGAGGCTCTTCTTTTGAAAAAAAGTTCTTTTTCACGCGATTGTCAATATGCATTCCGCGAAATCCCACCCAGTATTCGTTCCACCCCGTCGACGAATCCGGTTCATAGCTGTGCCATTCGCCCGGAAAGAGCAAAATCATCGTTCCCGCCGTTACTCGCTGTTCTTTTCTCACGGATTGCGATGAAAACAAGCCACCCCCTTTGGTGATATAAACCAACTGATACTCATTGAAGATGCGCCCTTTTTCCGGACTGAAAAGATGCGATTCCGGGTGTTGTGTCGGGGGATAATGGGTGCACGGAGGTATTGACTGGTACCCCACGGTTGTTACAACGATGCCCCAGTCCTCGTCATTGCCGCCAATGGACAGATATAACAGTTTGTTTTCGTGCGTTATTGACATGTTTATGTCCCGTTTTTATGTTACAAAACCCGGTGCAAATTTATAAAAAAAACGGTTACTGTCAAAAATGAAATAATAAAAATCAAAAAAATAAGCAATGGCATGGATTAAGTCAATACATTTGCACCCAAAAAAAAACAGCAAAAAATATAGTTGCCATGGAGAATTATTATTTTTTAGCCTTCGATTTGGGGGCAACAAGCGGACGTTCGATACTCGGTGTTTTCGACGGAGTCAATTTTGAAATGAAAGAATTGACGCGTTTTTCAAACTCGATTATGGAACTTCACGGGAAATATTACTGGGATGTATTCGGCCTTTACAAGTCATTGAAAGAAGGGCTGGTCGAATGTGTGAGGCAAAATATAAAGCCGACATCCATAGGGATCGACACCTGGGGCGTGGATTTCGGGTATGTAGGGAAAGACGGTACCATACTGGGCTTGCCCCGTGCATATCGCGACCCTTATACCGACGGTGCGCCCGAAGACTATTTCAAACTTATGCCGCGCGATAAAGTTTACGGACTTACCGGCATACAGATTATGAACTTTAACAGCCTGTATCAGCTATACCGGGCTAAACAGGAAGATTTTTCCCCGCTGGCACAGGCGGACAAGATTCTGTTTATGCCGGATTTACTGTCGTACATGTTGACGGGAAAACAGGTCTGTGAATATACGGAAGCATCCACTTCACAGATACTCAATCCTGCGACACGCCGGTTTGAATCTTCGCTTCTCGAAGCTATCGGGGTATCGCCTTCGCTGCTGCATCCGCTCACGGATCCGGGCGTTGTGATCGGAACACTGACGGATGCTTTGGCCGAAGAGACGGGCATCGGTAAAGTGCCGGTTGTAGCGGTTGCGGGACACGATACGGCATCGGCCGTCCTTGCCGTCCCTGCCGAAAATCCGAATTTTGCATATCTGAGCAGCGGCACATGGAGTCTGATGGGCGTTGAAACGGAAACACCCGTATTGACGGAAGAATCTTATGAGAAAAACTTTACCAACGAAGGCGGCATAGAAGGGACAACACGTTTCCTTAAAAACATAACGGGAATGTGGCTTCTCGAACAGTGCCGCAAGGAGTGGGAGAGGGAAGGGCGTAAATATTCCTATGCCGAAATCATGGATATGGCCGTGAAGGCGGAAGGCGTGAAAGCGTATGTCAATCCGGATGATCCGCGCTTAGCCAATCCTGCAAGCATGAGCCGGATGATTGCGCGGATTTGTGAGGAAAACGGTATGACGCCGCCGGCAACGGATGCCGAATACATACGTTGCATATTCGAAAGTCTTGTGCGCCGTTATGTTGAAGTCATTGACATGCTGTCGGGAATGGTTTCATTTCCAATAGAAAAACTGCATATCATAGGAGGCGGTTCGCAGAACGATCTGATAAACCGGATGACGGCCGACGCGCTTGGTATTCCTGTTGTTGCAGGACCTTCCGAAGCTACGGCTATCGGTAACTGTATGATGCAGGCCAAAGCGGCAGGATTAGTCAAAGACCGTTGGGAGATTCGAAAAATTATAGCCCGGGCTTTTTCCGTAAAAACGTTTCTGCCCGGAGAAAAATGAATACAAAAATGAGCACATAAATCTTTTAATTTTTAATTTTTAATTCATTAACGTATGAAAGAAAGCACAATTAAAGCTGCGTATGAAGCGGCAAAAGAACGTTATGCCGAAACGGGAGTTGATACGGAAAAAGCATTGGCAACTCTTAAAAAAATATCCCTGTCGCTGCATTGCTGGCAGACGGATGATGTCGCCGGTTTTGAAAACCAGGGCGGCGAACTTACCGGCGGTATTCAGGTGACGGGAAATTACCCCGGACGCGCCCGTAATATCGACGAATTGCGTGCGGATATAATTAAAGTAGCCTCTTTAATCCCGGGATCACACCGGTTGAGTTTGCACGAGATTTACGGCGATTTCGGCGGTAAAGTGGTTGACCGCGATCAGGTCGAACCCAAACATTTCCAAAGCTGGATGGAATGGGCGAAAGAAAGTAATTTGAAGCTGGATTTTAATTCCACCTCCTTTTCGCATCCCAAGAGCGGTAACCTTACGCTGGCAAATCCCGATAAGGGAATCCGCGATTTCTGGATTGAACATACCAAGCGTTGCCGCAAGGTAAGCGAAGCCATGGGTAAATTCCAGGGCGATCCCTGTATCATGAACCTGTGGGTACATGACGGAAGCAAGGAAGTGCCGGCTAATCGCTTGAAATACCGCCGGATACTTGAGCAGTCGTTAGACGAGATATTCGCGGTGAAATACAGAAACATGAAGGACTGTATCGAAGCGAAACTGTTCGGTATCGGCCTTGAAAGCTATACGGTCGGTTCTTACGATTTCTATCTCGGGTACGGAGCGAAAAAAGGAAAGATCGTAACGCTCGATACGGGACATTTCCACCTGACCGAAAGCGTGGCCGACAAGATTTCCTCCCTCCTGCTGTTTACGCCGGAGATTATGTTGCACGTAAGCCGTCCGATTCGCTGGGACAGCGACCATGTGGTTATCATAAATGACGACCTCCTGGATCTTACCCGCGAGATTATCCGTTGTGACGCGCTTAACCGCATACATATCGGGCTTGACTATTTCGATGCTACGATAAACCGTATCGGCGCTTACGCTATCGGTGCGCGTTCTACGCAGAAAGCTTTGTTGATGGCGCTTCTCGAGCCGCAGCGGAAACTGCAGCAGTATGAAGCGAAAGATCAACTGTTCCAGCGTCTTGCATTGCAGGAAGAATTGAAGAGCATGCCATGGTGCGCCGTTTGGGATATGTTCTGCTTGCAAAACGATGTACCTGCCGGCGACAGTTATATTGCCGAGATTGAAAAATACGAGAAGACCGTGACATCCAAAAGAAAATAAACCTCCCGTAAATGAATACATTAATCGGATTATTAATCATCGCCGTAGGCAGTTTCGGACAGTCGAGTTCGTATGTGCCTATCAATAAGGTCAAAGACTGGTCGTGGGAGAGTTTCTGGCTCGTGCAGGGTCTCTTTGCATGGCTTGTTTTCCCGCTGCTCGGCGCTTTGCTGGCCGTGCCGGAAGGCAGCAGCCTCGGAGAAATCCTGTCGGTTAACCCTTCTGCCGTGCTGAAAGCCATGTTTTTCGGCATATTGTGGGGCGTCGGGGGATTGACATTCGGCTTGAGTATGCGATACCTTGGCGTGGCGCTGGGGCAGTCGCTGGCACTGGGTATGTGTTCCGCTTTCGGAACGCTGATTCCTCCCCTGTTGCCGCAATATTTCCCGGAAGCGGAAAAACTCACGACTGTATTGATTGTCGGCGTAGCGATTGCCATTGCAGGTATTGCCGTCATTGGCTATGCGGGCGCGCTGAAATCAAAGACCATGAGCGAAGAAGACAGGCGGAAAGCCATAAAAGATTTCGCCCTGAAAAAAGGTTTGCTGATTGCTGTACTGGCGGGCGTTATGAGCGCCTGTTTTAACCTGGGACTTGAGGCGGGAAAACCTTTGACGGTGGCCGGTATGAATAAACTGTTCGTGACTTTGCCGGCAACGTTGATGGTTACGTGCGGGGGATTCATTACAAATGCCGTCTATTGCCTGTTCCAGAACACGAAAAATAAAACTTTCGGCGATTACGGCAAGACGCCTCTGTATGCAAACAATATCTTATTCTGCGCTTTGGCCGGGCTGCTGTGGTATTCCCAGTTCTTCGGACTGAGTATGGGTAAGAGTTTTCTCGAACCGGGAAGCGTCATCATGGCCTTCTCGTGGTGTATCCTGATGACGCTGAATGTGACGTTCAGCAATGTATGGGGTATCCTGCTGAAAGAGTGGAAAGGCGTGTCAAGGACTACGATTTACGTATTGCTGACCGGTCTTGCCATTCTGATATTTTCACTTGTATATCCTAATTTGTAGCAGTTTTTTTTCTTCATAAATAATAAGGTTGGAAACAGGGGGATGAAATATCGGAATTTCACCTCCTGTTTTTTTCTTCCGGGCATTTTATGAAGCCCGGCTACATTCCGTCCTAAATTTATTCCGTAGAGTTTGTGAAACCGAAGATTTTCATGTAAATTTGTACCCAAAAAAGCTCTTTTCAATTAAAAAAAACTCTTATCGGATTATAAAAATGAAACTGTTAGACACGAAATTAATGCATCCGGCCGACCAGATTATCGTTGTAATCGGCCGTATTTACAACAGTGGTCTTACGACTACTTCGGGCGGAAATATCTCTATCCGGGACGATAACGGCGATATATGGATTACGCCGGCCGGGATAGACAAAGGTTCTCTTACGAGAAAAGACATCGTTTGCGTGAAGGCGGACGGGACGATTGCCGGACAACACCGCCCTTCGTCGGAATTTCCCTTTCACAAGGCAATATATGATATGCGTCCGCAAATGTCGGCCGTCATTCATGCGCATCCGCCGGCGCTGGTCGCCTTCAGCATAACGCATCAGATACCCAATACGAACATTATCCCGCAGGCGAAAAGTATATGCGGAAAGATAGGTTTTGCGCCGTATGATGTTCCCGGAAGTAAGAATCTTGGGAAAAAGATTGCCGATGAGTTTGAAAAACATCCCGAATACAAGGCTGTTATTATGGAAAACCATGGCGTGGTTCTTTGCGGCGAGGATATGAAAGACGCTTATCAACGGTTTGAAACGCTTGAATTTTGCGCAAGAACGGTGATTAACGCCCAGATACTGGGTAAGCCGAATTACCTTACGGATGTGCAGATTGAACAGCACGATAAAGCCTTACCGACCAACTTCCCTTATTTTATGAACGCGACATATCCGTCCGACGAACGCGACATACGCGATCTGATCATAAAAATTATTCACCGCGCATGCGACCAGGGATTGATGATAAGTTCCTACGGAACGGTTTCCGTGCGCTGGCGGGGGAACGATTTCCTTATCACGCCTCCGGGGATACCGCGTTGGGATATGGAACACGAGCACATTGTTCAGGTGAAAGACGGAAAGGTGGAAGCCGGCAAGATACCGAGCCGCTCCGTTGCGCTGCACCAGGAAATCTATCAGAGTAATCCCAAAATCAATTCCATCATCCTGACGCAGCCGCCGAATATTATGGGCTTCTGCACGTCCGGGGTTAAATTTAATGTACGTACGATTCCCGAAAGCTGGATTTTCCTTAAAGACATCCCAAGCGTACCGTTTGGCGTCCAGTACGAAGACAACAAACGGATAGCGAAATTGCTGAAAACATATCCGGCCGTGTTGCTGTCAAACGACTCTATCGTTGTTACGGGCGACGGACTGCTGAACACGTTCGACCGCTTGGAAGTAGCCGAGTTTAGCGCCAAATCGTTGATTATGGGAGCAAACATCGGCAAACTGCAACCCATATCGGACGAAGAAGTTGAAGCGTTGCGCATCGCATTCCATGTGGAATAGGGCGTTATCGTCCTTGCGAAATCTGACCCCATAAACAGGAGGTTCTGCATTAGGGGCATATTGTGTTTCGGCAACATCAAGTCATTACGACTGGGCGATGAAGAAGATCAAAATGCACATTAAAACAAAGAGTCGGTAAAACCGAATCATTGAGCCGAATGTCTGCCAACCGCCGGATTGAAAGTGATGAAATATCTTTCAAATAACGGGTTGTTTACAGGTGTTTTATTGACACCGGTTATTTCTTTTTTCTTCATCTGCGGGATGGATTTCCGAATAGAAGCGGGATTATAAAATGTGAAATATTTCGTTATGTTTGAGGGAAGTCGCGAAATAGTGAAAAAAAACACAAACAAATGTTTGCATAATCACAAAAAAGATATTATATTTGCCGGCGAATTTTTAAAATAATGAGGTAAAAGTTATATCATGGAAATTATATCGCAAATTATTTCTCCGGCAAGGTGTATAAAGACAACTTTGGCACGAATTTTGAGGGGGGGGGGTACTCCTAAA
>JAITDQ010000096.1 GCA_031282485.1 Tannerella sp.
ATAATCTCATATTCGGCTTCGATACCGGGAATACATTCATCCTCCGTAAAATTACGGATATATTCTTCGGCAAAAGAACTGTTTTCATGCTTGTCGCGGTCATTGTATGCCGATTCATACGATTTAAGGATGTTTTCCTTCGCCCGTTCATATTCGGCTTCGGTAAACCCGAATTTTTTGACACGTTCGGTTTCGGCCGTCAACGCGTTGAGTGCACGTTCCAGCTCGCCGGGTTTGACGATAGCCGTGGACGTCCATGCACCTTTTGATTTGGAAACAAAATAATCGCCGTCATCAGCCGAAGCCGCAACAAACGGCGGATTGGCCTGCTGTACCATTTCCGAAAAACGTTCGCTCATTATCAGCGAAATGACCGACTGCGTATACCCGGTAATAAAATCCGCAATCGTCCCCTTCAGACTATAAGGCAGTTTCTCATGTTTATAGTAGATACTCAGCATCGTATTCGTCATTTCCCTGTCCTTTGCAATTGAAACAATCGGAATCGAATTGTCGGGCACTAAGGCAATTTCGACCGGTTCGGGATTCGCCGGCGCCGGAATATCGGAAAAAATCTGCTTCACCTTTTCCTCAATCAGGTCAACGTTTATATCGCCGACAATGATCACCGCCTGCAAATCGGGACGATACCACTTTTTATAAAAAGCCCTCAGTTCATCACCCTTGAAATTATTTATAATATCAATACTTCCGATAGGCAGGCGGGTTCCATATCTGCTGCCGGGAAACATCACAGGCAGCTGCTGTTCCCACAGACGCGACTGCGCCGTCCGTCTCGTCCGCCATTCTTCGCGAATCACGCCGCGTTCCTTCTCGATCGCGCTGTCTTCCAGCAAAAGGAAAGACGACCAGTCATGCAGTATCAGGAGGCACGAATCGATGACGCCGTCGCGCATCACCGGGACGTCCATGAGCATATACACCGTCTCGTCAAAACTTGTGTAAGCATTCAGGTTTTCACCCATCAGCATACCGAGGCTTTCCGTATAATCCTGAATACCTTTTTTGGAAGGAAAATTTTTCGTACCGTTAAAGGCCATGTGTTCGAGGAAATGAGCCAGTCCGCGCTGGTTTTCTTCCTCCAGCATCGACCCGGCGTTGTGAACGATATAAAACTCCGCACGTTCCACCGGCATCGCGTTATGACGGATATAATACGTCAGTCCGTTTTTCAGTTTCCCGTATCGGAGCTTCGGATCCTTTATTAGTTTCTCCAGTTTCATGTCCTGCGGTTCGCTCTCCTGAGCAGAAACACTCGTCACAAAGTATGACAGGCACAGCATCACACACACAATCCTTGTTGATAAAAATCCATTCATAGCTTTATTTTGTTTAAGTTCAATATCGTATTTTTTCGTTATTTGGGCATCAAAGGTAAAAATAATCATCGTATATTCAAATAACATTCGTAAATTTGCAGAAATTACAGCAACATGAAAACGAAACGTGAAGTCAGATTTTTCAACACGACGGGGCCATGCAACCCTCTCGACCACTACATGCTGCCGCCCGAAGACCGTCTCGTCGGAGCGCAGCTGCACCGTTATATCGGCGATGAACTCTACTGGGTGCTTCATGCGCCGCGCCAGACGGGCAAAACCACGTTCCTCAAAAGCTGGATGCGCGAAATCAATGCGGGCGACGAGGCGTTGGCCTGTTACGTGAGCGTCGAACGTTGTCAGGGCATTCCGGATATAGAGCGCTCGATGCCGGCCATTTATGATGCCATTTGCGCAAATGTGAAGGCTGAAAATTTACCCGTACCCGAAATTAAGGGATTGAATCCGGCAAGCCTGCTGCATGAAACGCTTGCGGAATGGGCAAAACTGGCCTCGCCCAAGCCGTTAGTCGTCCTGTTTGACGAAGTGGATGTGCTGGAAGGCGAAACGATGATAAGTTTCCTCCGTCAGTTGCGCGACGGGTTTGCGTTGCGTGGTGTGGGGCTGTTTCCCGTATCCATCGCCCTGGTGGGGATGCGTGATTTGAAGGATTACATTACCGCGTCGAAGGGTGGGGTGCCGCCTAATCCCGGCTCGCCGTTCAATATCAAAGCGGATTCGGTGGTACTGGGAAATTTTACGAAAAACGATGTGATTAATCTGTTTGCCCAGCACACCGCAGAAACCGGCCGGCAAATCACACAGGAAGCGCTGGATTACGTCTGGGAACAGTCGCAGGGGCAGCCATGGATTGTGAACAACCTGTTTATGCGGGCTACAATGCGTGTCTTGGACAGGGACAGTACGGAGACGGTCACAATCGAACATATCCGTGAAGCGCGCCAACAGATGATTACGGCTCGCGAAACGCACCTTGATGCATTGGGCAAACGGCTCTCCGACCCGCGCGTCAAACGGGTGGTGCAAACCGTTATCACCGGAAATTCGGATCCGCCGCTCGGACGCACCGAAAACGATGTGGAACTTACACTGGATATGGGACTGATCACATGGAACACACAAAAGGGATTTATCATATCCAATCCGATCTATGAGGAAATTCTGATACGTTATTTGAATTCCCCTTATCATGATTCAACGCCCCCGCCCTCATCGTGGCAATGGCAAAAGCCCGACGGTTCGCTGGATATGGACAGGCTGCTGAAAGAATTTCAGAAGTTCTGGCGGCGTAATTCCGAGATATGGGAAGAACGTGCGGATTATACCGAAGCATTCCCCCACCTGCTGCTGATGGCCTTCCTCCAGCGGATTACCAACGGGGATGGAGACATAGTACGCGAAGCGGCTGCCGGTCGCGGCCGCATGGACTTGGCGGTCGAATACGAAAAGAAATGGTTTATCATCGAAATAAAGCTGATTCATTCCTACGACACTCCGAAAACGGTGCTGAAGGAAGGCCTGGAACAGATTCTCTTCTACCGCGACTGTTCGCATCCCGAAGCCCCTGCATACCTGGTTATTTTCGACCGCCGCCCCGAAACGAAACAAAAACCGTGGGAGGAACGCCTTCACTGGGAAGAAGTGGACGGTATTACGATTGTGAAATGCTAAAGGCGGTCTTGAAACAGTCCGCAAATTAATATATACATTTTAAAAGTTAACTGTTTATGAATAGTAAAACAATTTTTTTTATCGCTTTTTTTGCCTGTGCATGCTCTTTGTTTGCGCAGTTTGTGCAGGCGCAGCAGGTGCAGGTTCAGCCTGTGCAGCTTCGTTGTGAATATTTGGTCAGGCCGCTGGGTCTCGACGTCCGGAATCCGCGTCTGTCGTGGCAACTGCAGGACGACCGCTACGGCGCCGTTCAGCAGGCGTATCGAATCATCGTCGGAACGGATTCGGCGGATGTATCCCGCGGGAATGGCGCCGTCTGGGACAAAAGCGCAACGTCCGGCGACATGCTGGTCACTTACGGCGGGCAGCCGCTGGAGCCTTTTACCCGGTATTTCTGGCGCGTGGAAATCAAAGATATGGACAATGTCCTCCGGACGTCCGGGGTATCTTCCTTTGAAACGGGAATGATGGACATGTCGAACTGGAAAGGTTACTGGATCAGCGACGGCGAACATCTTGG
>JAITDQ010000101.1 GCA_031282485.1 Tannerella sp.
TAGAACAGTACCGGAAACATCAGTTGGAATGACATTTCCACCGGATTGATGGGAAACAGCAAAATCACCGTAATATACGAGAACAGTATAAGAATAAAGAATATAGCGATATAGATAATTAGCAATCGCACTGCCCAGACATTGTATTTATAGTTTGGAATCCCGAACAGCAGTTCTAATATCCGTGCGTCTTCGTCGTTTTGAATCCCGAACACCGAAGGATAGAAAATCAAAAGCATACTTGGAAAAAGAAGCAATCCATATATCAGTTTTTCAGATATATCGGTCTCCTTGTTCCACGCCGACTGGAACATGACAAAAAGCAAAAACACCAGAGCGGCAAGTATAAACCAGATAAATTTACCGGCGAATATAATTTTGATGTTATATTTCACTAACTTCGGGACGATACTTAGAAATTGATTGACTGTCATAATGTTATTTTATAATTAGTTATCCTTCGTGCATATTTTTGAGAAGACACAGATAAGCGTCTTCGAGATTGGGTTCGACTGTTACAACATCTTCGTAAGGAGGCTGTTCGACAGACAGATACCGCACCTGTATCAAATCGCCGTCCTGTATATGATGTACGACTCTGCTTTTATCCAAATCATTATCGAACACCGTTTTGTTGACGTAGAAACGCCAGACTTTTCCCGCAGCCATTCCGACCATCTTGACCGGGTCGCCAAAATACTTGAGTTCACCTCTGTTGACCACGGCAACCTGATTACACGAACTCGATATGTCTTCGATGATGTGCGTCGAAAAAATGACAATCCGTTCCTTGCTCAACTCGACAAGAAGATTGCGGAATCGGATACGTTCACGAGGATCAAGCCCGGCAGTAGGTTCATCGACAATCAGAATACGTGGTAAATGCAGCAGAATCAAAGCAATACCGATACGCTGTTTCATTCCGCCGGAGAAAGAAGCGATTTTGTCGTTCCTGCGTTCGTACATGTGTACTGCCTTGAGTACGTATTCGATACGTTCACGACGGGCAACCGGGTCGGAGATATTTTTCAGCATTGCCTGATAGTCCATAAATTCATACGAAGTCATATTTTCGTAAGTCCCGAATTCCTGCGGCAGAAATCCGATAAGGCTTTGTAATTCTTCGCGATATATCCGTGTATCGAATCCGTTTATCCAGATGCTGCCATAACTCTGCTCCAAAATTCCGCAAACGATACGCATCAAAGTCGATTTGCCTGCGCCGTTGGGACCCAGCAGCCCGAACATTCCGGTTTTGATGTCGAACGATACGCCTTTCAACGCTTTAAAAGGTTTACGCCGTTTGCCGAGTATCGGAATCTTTTTCACCATACGGTAATACGAACGCCGCAGACGTCCTTTAACCCTTTCGACGTTGATTTCTTTTTCATATAAACGAACTGATGTATTGTAAATTACAAGACATATAAACCATATAACGGCGATCACAACCACCATATTGGGATTTTTAAGTTGACGCAACATCCCGAAAATAACAAATGCCGGAATTATCCAGAAAACAAACTTGTTTAAAAACCTCACAAACTTATTGTTATTGAAACGATAACGCAGATATTGCCGGATATTTCGCCACAGATAAAGAGTTGTTCCATAGACGATAAACGAAAAGATAAAAATCCATAATCCGCTTTTCAGATAGAAGTAAGTGAAATAGATTATAAATGCGTATAAAGCGTACTGCCACACGGCGTCGAAGAAATGTTTCAGACGGCGGTATTCGTTGGATATCCCCAAACGTTTGCGAGTGAACAATCCGCTGTTCCATTGGCGTTTGAACCGTCCCGAACGGTCGTATATCTTGACGAGATTACGTATAGATATGCGTATTTCTTCCTTTGAGTCAATGAGTTTTGCGTTGGCGCGTCGCAGGCTGTTTTGCGCAAAATAAGTTATTCCCGGAATCAGTATTGTAAGTGCGACATAATAAGCGGCTTGCCAAATCATTCCATCTATGTAAAAATATATGCCGGCGACTCCTGCGATGTAGAGTAAGAGGTGGAAAATCCGCATTTTAACCGATAATGTGCGATACCATTTCAGAGCATTTTCGAGCCCCAGACAAGCCGTCGGGACAAGAACCAAAGTCAGAAGCGTCGAAAACAGCAACCCGCCGATAACGGTAATCGCAAAAGGCGCTCCGATTGCTCCTGCATATTCGGTGTCGCCCATGGCAAGCGGAAACATCGCAACTATCGTTGTTACAGCCGTTATCAGTATCGGACGGACACGCGACAGCCCCGCAATCATCAATGCCCGGCTGCGTCGATAGCCTCTGCTGCTCAGAATGTTGGCATAGTCGATCAGAATAATACTGTTGTTGACGACCACTCCCAGAAGAATCAGAAAACCGATTAATGTATTGGCGCTCAATAAACTGTTGCCCGTGATGATGAGTGCAAGCAAGGATCCGATAGCCGCCAAAGGTATCGAAAACGACAGTACAAACGGAGTAACAACCGATTCGAATACCGATGCCAATATAATAAATATCAGGATAAAAGCCGCCAAAATCAGAAACTGGAAGTCTGAAAAACTGTCTTCTTCGTGAAATACTTCGACCGCTACGCCGGCAGGTAAATTGTATCCGTTGATAAGTTGGTCGATGTCGGACCGGTATGCTTCAAGCAATGATTGCGAGGATCCGATGTCGCCCGAAAAATTATAGAAAACCTGAATTTGCTTGTCTTTGTTTACACGGTCGATTTTCGAACGTCCCCGTCCGTATTTGATATCTGTAATATTTTCAAGAGTATGGACGCCTCCGCTGTTGGTATGGACTTGTACTTTGCGAAGGTCGTTGACTGTTTTGTCTCTGTTTTTTCGCGCCAGTTCCTCTTCGGTTTCTTCGGGTTCGATATTACGGATAATGATGTCGTAAGTTTCGTTTGCTATTTTGAACTGTGTCCCTGACGAAGTTTCGGGATTGAGCGACGCCAGACCGGCGGAAATATTGGAACGCGATATCTCATAGGATGTCAGCAATATCGGATCGAAATTGAGAATCAGTTCCGGCTGCCGGTTAGAGTACGATACCGTTGAGGAATTGATAAAATCCTGTTCGTCGAGCAAATATCGCAGGTCTTCGGCTACGATGCGCATCATCTCAAAATCAGAACCTTTGATGACAATCCGCTCTCTGTTGTTGCCGATTCCGAGAAAACGCATGAAATTGCCAAGTCCGCTGCTGATTGCGTCGCCTCCGTTGCCGCCGCTCATCGCTTGCGATATGGAAATTTCGGCGCCGTTGATGTTGCCAAGTAACCTGTGGACATCGGATATGATTGTCGAAACATCACGTTTCAGTATCTTTTGGTAGTCTTTTTTGAGAATAAAAGTCAACGCCGCTTCCTGTTCCCTGACTTGACAGACAAGTTCTTCTTTTTCAGGATATTCTTCGAGACGGTCTTC
>JAITDQ010000111.1 GCA_031282485.1 Tannerella sp.
TTCGCGCATGAATTTTTCGGCTGTTGCGCGGCGGAACAGTTCGAATAGTGGGGCGTAGTAGTTGTTTGTATTCAGGATTATGACGGGGTTGTTGTATAATCCGAGCTGTTTCCATGTGATTATTTCGAGTAGTTCTTCGAACGTGCCGATTCCTCCGGGAAGGGCTACTGTTGCGTCGGACAGGTCGGCCATGGTCTTTTTGCGTTCGTGCATGGTTCCGGTCTTTATCAGTTTTGTGAGGTGGGGATGACACCAGCCGTTTTTGACCATAAAGCCGGGTATTACGCCCGTTACCGTTCCGCCGGAGGACAGGACGGCGTCGGAAACGACGCGCATAAGCCCGATATTCCCGGCGCCGTTGATGACCTGCATGCCGCGCTGCCCCAGGAGGCGTCCCAACGTTTCGGCGTCTTTTGCATATACATTATCTATCCTGTCGCTCGAAGCGCAGTATACGCTTACTGTTTTTATCATTTGAATCATTTTTTTTTACCGGATAAAAGTTTACGCGCCGGCATGTCCTCCGGCGATATCCAGCAGTTCGTTTGTGATGGCCTGCTGGCGTGATTTATTATATTCGACCGTCAGTTCGCCGACAAGGTCGTCGGCGTTGTCGGTTGCCGTTTGCATGGCAATCATTCTGGCGGCATGTTCCGACGCGTTTGAGTCCAGAAGCGCCGTATATAATTGAAGTTTGACGCTTTTCGGCACCAGGGATTTCAATAATCCGTCATGCGACGGCTCAAAGATATAATCCGTACCGTTATCCTCGTTTGCGTTACGAAACGCGACGGGCAGGAGCTGTTCGCGTACCAGCGCCTGCGAACCTGCGCTTTTGAAATGATGATAGATGAGTTCCACGCGATCTGTTTCCCGGTTTTCAAACCGGCGGATGAGCGATTCCGCAAAATCGGCGATGACCTCGTAGTCGGATTTTCCGGCGAGGTTTTCGAAATGGCCGGTTACGGTTATATCTGTTTTTTTGATGGCCTCGTATATTTTTCGGCCAATCGTATAAACAGAGATATTTTCAATTTCCGGCGATTGCCTGTAGCTTTCGACGGCGCGCTGCAACTCGCGCGAAACGTTGGAATTGAAAGCTCCGCAAAGCGACGAATCGGAAGCGAAGGCGATGATTGCGACGTTGCGGACAGGGCGTTTGTGGCTTAACGCATCCGCATAACCGTCCCTGAGCGACGCTTCCATCACGTGATGCAACGCTTCGGCATACGGGAGCATGTTGGATATCCTGTTTTCCGCTTTATGCAGTTTGGCCGACGAGACCATTTTCATCGCCGAAGTCGTTTTCCGGGTACTTTTTATGGAGTTTATCCGTTTTCTTATTTCCTTGAACGATGCCATAGCGTTTACGGTTTGTTACTTCCTGTGATTTTTGCGGCGCAGGCTTCGATAGCGGCGGCGACGTTTTCGTCCAGGATACCGTTCTTCAGCGGTTCCAGGACGTCCTGCCGGTGGTCGTTGCGGAGGATGTGCAGGAATGACTGCTCAAAATCGTGCACTTCGCCTGCCGTTATGTTTTTAAGAAGTCCTTTTGTGCCGCAATAGAGGACGGCTATCTGCTCTTCAACCGGCACGGGGGCATACTGGGGCTGTATCAGCAACTGCGTATTTTTCTGCCCCTTGTCGATGATAAAAGCCGTGACCGGGTCGAGGTCGCTGCCGAATTTGGTGAACGATTCCAGTTCACGGTATTGCGCCTGATCTATTTTAAGCGTACCGGCTACCTGTTTCATGGCCTTCACCTGGGCGCTTCCCCCGACGCGCGACACGGAAACGCCCACGTTAATAGCCGGGCGTATGCCCTGATTGAACAGGTCGTTTTCGAGGAATATCTGTCCGTCGGTAATGGAGATGACGTTCGTCGGTATGTACGCGGCGACGTCGCCTGCCTGCGTTTCGATAACGGGCAGCGCCGTGAGGGAGCCGCCTCCCTTTACCCGGCCTTTCAGGGATTCCGGCAGGTCGTTCATCTTTTCCGCCACTTCGCGGCGGTTTATGATTTTGGCTGCACGTTCCAGAAGCCGCGAATGGAGGTAGAAGATATCGCCGGGATAGGCTTCGCGACCGGACGGGCGGCGGAGTATGAGCGAGACTTCGCGGTAGGCGACGGCCTGTTTTGACAGGTCGTCGTATATGACGAGCGCATGGCGTCCCGTGTCGCGGAAATATTCTCCCGCGGCGGCGCCGGCGAAAGGTGCGAAATATTGCATGGCGGCGGGGTCGGATGCGGTGGCGGCGATGACGATCGTGTAATCCATAGCCCCTTTTTCGTACAGAGTGTTTACCACCGATGCTACGGTCGAGCCTTTTTGTCCCACGGCTACGTAGATGCAATATACCGGGTCGCCGTTTTCGAAATTACTGCGCTGGTTTATGATTGTATCAATGGCAATAGCCGTTTTACCCGTTTGGCGGTCGCCGATTAGTAATTCCCGCTGGCCGCGGCCGATCGGGATCATTGCGTCGATCGCCTTTATGCCGGTTTGCAGCGGCTGGTTTACGGGCTGGCGGAAGATTACTTCCGGCGCTTTCCGTTCGAGCGGCATACGGAAACGTTCGCCCGTGATGAGGCCTTTGCCGTCGAGCGGTTCGCCCAGCGGGTCGATCACCCGTCCGAGCATCCCTTCCCCGACGTCGATCGATGTGATTTCGCCGGTTCGCCTGACGGTGAAACCTTCCTTGATCTTGTCCGTCGCTCCGAGGAGTACAGCCCCGACATTGTCTTCTTCGAGGTTCATGACGACGCCCATTATGCCGTTTTCGAACTCCAGGAGTTCGTTGGCTTCGGCATTATGCAGCCCGTATATGCGCACTACGCCGTCGCTCACTTGCAGGACGGTGCCGACTTCGTCGAACGACATCCTGATGTTTATCCTGTCGAGCTGCATTTTCAGCGCTTCCGAAACTTCGCTTATTTTTAAATTGTCCGTCATAATTGCTAAATAATAGATTTGTTTATTTGTACTAATCGCCTGCTTATCCGGTCGAGCTGCCCTTTCACCGAGGCGTCGATGCGGATATCGTTTAACCGGAAAATAAATCCCCCGTCGAGCGACGGGTCAATGTGTGTGGAAAACTCCACTTTCCCCTGCGTTTTCCGCTCCGTGAGGTTCCGTATGCGTTTTATCACATTGCCGGACAGTTTTTTTGCGGAAATGAGATGGACGACGCTTATCCGTTTCTTCTCGCGATAAAACCGCTGGTAGCTTAACGCGATCCTTTGCAGCATGTCGCTCCTGCGGTTTGTGACGACGAGGTCGATGAAATCGAGGTATGACGGTTCGGGATTTTTCCCCGTCGCGTTTGTCAACAGGCTGATTTTTTCTTTTGCGGAAAGCATCGGCGATTTTATACTCGCCCTGAAGTCCGGCATCTTGCGCAACAGCGCTTCGAGCATCTGCATCCTGTGGTACAAAACGTCCTCTTCACTCATGCCCCGGGCGTGGTGGTATAACGCTTTTGCGTATCGTTTCGAAATCAGGCCTTCGTTCATGGGTGCAGGGCGATTAATTTTTCATAATACCGGAATCTTCAATCTCATCAAGGAACACGGATATCAGCCGGTCATGATTTTCGATGTCGTCGAGCCGGCGGCGCAGTATTTTTTCTGCGATGTCGACCGACAGCAGGGCGACCTGAGTACGGATTTCCCCGATCGCCTTGTGTTTTTGCATTTCAATCATGCGGAGGGCTTCGTCGAGTTTTTCCTTTCCCCGTTTCGCGGCCTCATCTTCGGCTTTCCGTATGATCAGGGTTGCGTCGGCGGTGGCCTGTTTGATGATTTCCTGCCGTTTTTTTTCTATTTCGGCCATGAGTTCTTCGGATTTACGCTTTACGCTTTCGAACGTACGGTTTGCCTCGTCGGCTTTGTCGAGGGATTGCCGGATGTAGTCGCGCCGTTCATTCACCGCTTTTGTGATGACGGGAAATCCGAATTTTGCCAGAATGCCGAAAACGAGGGCAAAGGACAGCGCCATCCAGAACAGCAGTCCGAAATCGGGAGTTAACAGTGACATGACGTTAACCTAAAGTCATCAGACATACCACGATTGCAAACAGCGCCGCACCTTCGATCAGCGCCGCTACGATAATCATTGACATGCGTATGTCGCTTGTTGATTCCGGCTGGCGTGCAATCGCTTCCATTGCGCTGGCGCCGATTTTCCCGATTCCTAAACCTGCCCCGATTACAACAAGCCCTGCCCCGATAGGAGCAGCCAGAGAACCTAAATTTGTTGCTGCCTGAAGCAGCGTGTTTAATAGTGTCATAATTTTTAATTTATTAAGTCAGTAATATATATTATATGTAAGTTTCTTTTTTATTGTGTGGCGCCGGCTTTGTTTTTCCTTTTCCTGCCGGGTGTGACGTGGCTGTGTTCCGGCAGCGAAAGGCCGATGAATACAGCGGACAGCATCGTGAAAACGTATGCCTGAATATAGGCAACCAGTATTTCCAGAATGCACATAAAAACGGACAGGAGAACCGACAGCGCCGTCATTCCCGCCGTCATGGCAACGCCTGCTTTTGCGGCAATGAACACGAGGCATGTCAACGCCAGTATTACGGCATGTCCGGCCGTGATGTTGGCAAACAGACGTATGGTCAGGGCAAACGGTTTGGAGATGATACCGAACAGTTCGATGACGGACATCAGCGGGATGGGTATTTTCATCCACAGGGGAACGGCAGGCCAGAATATTTCTTTCCAGTATTCCCTGTTGCCGAACAGGTTGACGGCCAGCATCGTGCATACGGCCAACACGAGCGTGACCGATATGTTGCCCGTCACGTTCGCCCCGCCGGGAAAAAACGGGACTAATCCCATTATGTTATTAATAAAGATAAAGAAAAACGCAGTCAGCAGGTAGGATGAATAGCGTGCATAATCTTTACCGATACATCCCCGTACGACATCATCTTCTATGCTCATCACAAACATTTCCACCGCTCCGGCAAAACCTCCCGGCGCCGCATGTCCGGGTTTACGCTTGTACCGGCGGGCGACGGTTAAAAATATGGCAAGCATACCGGCGGAGTTTATGATAAGCGCCAGCGCCGTTTTGGTAAGGGATATGTCCGGAAACGGGCGCACCTCCGTCCCGTTTGCGTCGGTTTCGACGATTTTGCCGGCATATTTCCCTTCGCCGGAAATACGGAATCCCCTGTAACTGCGCCCGTCTTCCAGCCGCGAGGACAGGAAAACGTTCCAGCCGCTCGTCGGCGAATAAACGATGACGGGTAAATAGATGGAAACGTGATGGCCGTTAATCGTCGTGATGTGCCACCGGTATGAATCCCTTGTATGCTCGAAGATGATTTCTTTGGGATTGATGTTGACCGCGGGAGAATCATCCGCGTACACGCCGGCCGGCATCCATAATGTCATCAGCAGGACTGCGATTATATGCTTATTTATGATCTTCCGCATGTTTGGTACGTATTGTATGAATCTTGTGCCGGTGGTCGATATTGTAAAGGATAAACATCTTTACCCCCATAAAGAATATGTAAAAAATGCTGAAAGCAATCAGCAGGGTATGCTCCTGCACGTCGATGAAGTAATAATAACAAAACATCAGGAGGAACGACAGCAGCATCTGTGAAACGTTAAAGAGCATCAGCCTCGCAATCGCCCTTCCGGGATGAAGCTGTTTACGCTTCATGCGCGACAGGACGAGGAGGACGATTATCCCCAATACCAGAAAATAGGCGGGGATAAACAGTAAATAATTCGTATAATATGACGGGAGTACCACGCGAATGAATGACATTTCGATGATTCCGAATATGATGATTCCGAAAATGACAAGTTTCCGGGCTTCTTTATTGTTATATGCTTTCTCCATAGAAATTCCGGTTTTATTGTTCAACCTTGCCGGGGGCGGGTTCTGCTTCCACGCAAACCGTTGCCCGGTCGTTTTTTATTTCTGCAAACCCGTTCCGTATGGGGAACGTCTGTTTTTCGCCGCCTTCGGGGAAGCATACGATGTTGCCTTTTACCAGCGTCGAGATGATGGGTGCGTGCGACGGATATACGGCAAAAGCGCCTGCTTCGCCGGGGAATCTCACGTGCGAGACCTTGCCGTCGTATATCGTCCCCTGCGGGGAAAGTATTCGTATTTCAATCATAATCACAACCGGTTTATTTCATCTGACTTTTTATTTTCTCCGCCTTCTCTATCGCGTCTTCTATCGTACCGACATTCAGGAAAGCCTGTTCGGGAAGGCTGTCCGTTTCGCCGTCGAGAATCATGCGGAATCCTTTTATCGTGTCCTCGATGGAGACCATCACGCCCGGGACGCCCGTGAACTGTTCGGCCACGAAGAACGGCTGCGAAAGGAAACGCTGGACGCGGCGGGCGCGGTTCACCGTCAGGCGGTCTTCGTCCGAAAGCTCTTCCATGCCGAGGATAGAGATGATGTCCTGCAGTTCCTTGTTACGCTGGAGGATTTGTTTGATACGCCCGGCCGTTTCGTAATGTTCTTTCCCGACGATATTCGGGTCGAGGATGCGCGACGTTGATTCAAGCGGGTCTACGGCAGGATAGATGCCGAGTTCCGTGATTTTGCGGCTAAGCACGGTGGTTGCATCCAAGTAGGAGAACGTTGTTGCCGGGGCGGGGTCGGTCAGGTCGTCGGCCGGGACGTATACGGCCTGCACGGAGGTGATGGAGCCGTTTTTCGTCGAGGTAATCCTTTCCTGCAAGTTCCCCATTTCGGTCGCCAGCGTCGGCTGGTAGCCCACGGCCGAGGGCATCCTCCCCAGCAGCGCCGACACTTCGCTTCCTGCCTGAGTGAAGCGGAATATGTTGTCGATAAAAAACAGGATGTCGTTCGATCCCCCGCCGGCGTCGCGGAACGATTCGGCCATTGTCAGCCCCGACAGGGCGACCGAAGCGCGTGCGCCGGGCGGCTCGTTCATCTGGCCGAAGACGAGCGTCGCCTGCGATTGTTTCAACTCCTCGTAGTCTATCTTCGACAAATCCCAGTCGCCTTTTTCCATTGCCTCCTCGAACGCTTTCCCGTAGCGGATGACGCCCGATTCGATCATCTCGCGGAGCAAATCATTGCCTTCGCGCGTGCGTTCGCCGACGCCGGCAAACACGGAAAAGCCGTTATGCCGTTTCGCTATATTGTTGATAAGTTCTTTAATAAGCACGGTTTTCCCCACGCCGGCGCCGCCGAACAGGCCGATTTTACCGCCTTTAAGGTACGGTTCGAGCAGGTCGATGACCTTTATGCCGGTGTACAGTATTTCCTGCCGCGTCGACAAATCTTCAAACCGTGGGGCATCCCGGTGTATGGGTAACGTTTCGGCGTGTTCCAGCGGGCGCATCCCGTCGATTGTTTCGCCGGTCACGTTCAGGAGCCTGCCCTTCGTCTGTTCGCCGACGGGCATGCTTATCGGCGCGTAGACGGACGATGCTTCCATTCCGCGTCGCAGGCCGTCGGTCGAATCCATGGCGACCGACCGCACACAGTTTTCCCCGATATGCTGCTGTATTTCGGCAATTAACACGCGCCCGTCGGCACGGCGTATTTTCACGGCGTCGTGTATCGACGGAAGGATGATTTTCTGTTCGCCATCCTCGTTCGTCTCAAAACTGATATCTATTACCGGGCCAATGATTTGGGATATATACCCTTTAATTTCCTGTCGCATATCCTGTCAGCTTCAATTGCTGTTGAGAATACGATTCACCTCTTCTTCCGGCAAATCGGTTAATTCGACAATCTCCGCAACCGACTTGTTTTTTTGGGATAGCTTTAAGACATAGTTTATTTGTGCCTGTCGAAATCCTTTCCTTGTTGCGTTATTCATGCCGCTGGTGTAATCCATCAGGCCCATTTCTCGCATCTCGTACAGACGCAACATATCGCTGTCCTGCGCAACGGACATGATTTTTTTATGCGCTTTTCTTATTGATGTGTCCATTTCTATTATTTTTTGTATGGTTTGTTCACTCGTGTTTTTATCGAAAAAGGTCAGCCA
>JAITDQ010000171.1 GCA_031282485.1 Tannerella sp.
ACGTTGAAACTGGCCGAACAACAGTTGGAGGAGAGCGTCCAAAACCTGAAAAAGTTCCGGCGAATGGAGGAATTGGGGCTTAAATCGATTCCCGATTTGGCGGAGATGCAGGCGAAGGAAGCCGAAGACCGCTTTTTGCTGACCCGGCAAGTCAATCTTTACAATCTGGAAGTTATTAAGTTGAAGGAAAAAATGAATTTGCCGGTAGAAGAAGAGTTGTCGATTAAAGACTGTGAGCAGGCGCCGTTGGCGGCTACCGAAACACAGAGCGCAATGGAGATTTATCAGCAGGCGCTGGCTGCGTTGCCTAAAGTACTGGCTTCCGCTCGGTCGTTGTCGGCCACCAAAATGGAGTACAAAGTGGCGCGGGCGCGTTTGTTCCCCACTCTGACGCTGAATGGAGGTTTTTCGACCGGCTTTTCGCGGTTGATGGACGGAACTCCGTACATGTCGTTCAGCGAACAGTTGAAGCTTCGCGAAGGAAGTTACATCAGTGCCAGCCTGTCAATCCCCCTGTTCGACCGGTTTGCCCGTTCCTCGGAAGTGAAACGCAGCCGGCAACGCATCGTTATCGCTCAAACGCAACACGAGGAAACCCTTCGCCGGGTATACAGCGAAATCGAACAGGCCGTAGCCGACGTCAACGGCCTGTCGGACGAATACCTGCACGCACAGAAACGTACCGCCGCCATGCAAAGCGCACATCGGATGAATCTCCGTAAATACGAAGAAGGTTTGATTGATGCCATTACATTGACTACCAGCTCGAACCGCCTGCTTAATTCCCGCGTGGAAGAGCTTTATACCGGCCTGAAATATCAGTTGAAATATAAGCTGTTGAATTACTATAAAGGAAGTTTGGATTATAAATTATAATAAAATATAAAAGTCATGGATATACAGTTAGAAAAGAAAAAAGGTTTACGGAAGAAACACGTTCCGTATATTGCCGGCGGAGTGGCCGTCGCGTTCGCGCTGGGTTGGATGATTTTCGGAAATCACAGTTCCCGGTTCAGTGTAGAGAAAGATAAAGTGATTATGCAAAGTGTACTGAAGAGCGAATTTAACGATTACATCCGCGTAAACGGACAGGTGCAGCCGATTAATACCATTCAGTTGAGCGCCATAGAAGGCGGAATGGTGGCCGAAAAAGTAGTGGAAGAAGGCTCCATGGTACGGCGGGGCGAAGTGATTGTCCGCCTGACGAACCCGATGCTGAGCCTGAATATCCTCGACAGCGAGGCGCAGCTGGCCGAGAAACAGAATTTCCTGCGAAACACGCAAGTGACCATGGAACAGGAACGCCTGAATCTCCGCAAGGAAAAGCTCCAGCTGGATTTGGATATCGACCGTAAAAAACGGAAATACGAGCAATACGAAAGCCTGTACGCCGAAAAATTGACCTCCGGTGAAGAATACCTTCAGGCTAAGGAAGATTATGAATTTTCCGTGAAAGGCCGCGATCTGGTGATGGAACGCCAGCGTCAGGATTCCATTTTCCGCGGAATACAGGTGGAACAAATGGAAGAAAGCCTGAACAATATCCGCCGGAACCTCGTTCTGGTGCGCCAGCGGGTCGATAACTTAGACGTCAAGGCGCCGGTAGACGGTCAGCTGGGACTGCTCGACGTGGAAATCGGCCAGTCGGTCGGGAGCGGTGCACGTATCGGCCAGATCAGCGTGCTTTCGGATTACAAGATCGAAGCCCTGATCGACGAACATTATATCGACCGCGTACGCAACGGCCTGACTGCAACCTTCGAGCGTCAGGACAGGACGTATCACCTCGTCGTCCGCAAGGTGTATCCCGAAGTCCGCGACAAACAGTTTAAAACCGATTTCATTTTTGAAGGCGAACGTCCCGACAATATCCGCGCCGGACAAACCTATTACATCAACCTGCAACTGGGTCAGCCGGTAGAGGCGCTGTTGATTCCGCGCGGCGCTTTTTATCAGAATACGGGCGGCCAGTGGATTTTCGTCGTCACGCCGGACGGGAAGAAAGCCGTTCGACGCCAGATACGTATCGGACGCCAGAACCCGCTCTATTACGAAGCGCTCAGCGGTCTGGAAGCCGGCGAGAAGATCGTTACGTCGAGCTACGACAGTTATGGCGATGCCGAAGAACTGATTTTTAAGTAAAAAGTTTTGTGTGCACTGAAATGAAAAATTAACAATTAAATAACAGACAAGATGAACATTTTCAATACTTACAAACGCACCCGTTTTTTCCTCTGGATAAACATTACGGGACTGGCCATCGGACTGGCCGCATCGATTATGCTGATTTTATTCGTGGTTAACGAATTGAGTTACGACAAACATTTTGCCAACCACGAACGGATCGTGCGCCTGCTGACCGTCACCAAACGGGACGGCAACCTGAGGTATACTGCAATTAATTTGCGGAAAGCCGGTACGGAACTTCCCGACAAAGTGCCGGGCGTGGAAGCCGTGCTCCAAATATATAATTTGGGAGGGATTGAATTGACTGCCGAACAAAAACGCTTTCAAAACCTGAAAGCGATGCCGGTTGACGCCGGATTTTTCAAGGTCTTCCGGACAAAATTTGTGGAAGGCACGCCGGAGACCTGTCTTTCCTCGCCCAATTCGGGAGTTATCACGCGCCGTTTGGCTACCGTTATGTTCGGGTCGCCTGAAAATGCGATGAATAAAACGGTTTCCTATGAAGGAAAGGAATTTGTTGTTTCGGGCGTGGTGGAAGCTTTCCCTAAAAACTCACACCTGACGTTCGACGTACTGACGTCAATGGCGTTCATCCCGTGGCTCAATGAAGTCGGAGGGTTGGAATTTCTGACCTATTACCTGATTCGCGAAGGCGCTTCGGTCGAGGATACACGCAAGGCTATCGAGGACGAATACCGTACGCTGGTGAAACCCTGGGGTGGATATGTAGGCGTGGAAGCTTACGGCGAAACGGAAATGCTGGACGATGTGTACCTGAAGTCGAAAGCCGGGGGACACACGAATAAAGGCAGCATGCAATTTATCTGGATACTGACCGGTTTGGCGTTGTTTATCCTGGCGCTGGCGGTAACGAATTTCATCAACCTGTTTGTGACGCAGGGACAGTTGCGGATGAATGAGGTCGGTATCCGCAAATCCGGCGGGGCGCAGACCGGCGATCTTGTGCGGCAGTTCTTTTCGGAAGTTTCGGCGATTGTGCTGATTGCATTCGTTTTCGGATTCGTGCTGGCCGTCATCTGCGTGCCGCATTTTGCCGAACTCATCGGCAAGGACATTGATATGGTGCAGTTGATGAACCCGGTGTTTATCGGGGCGGTTGTTGTGCTGTTTGCCGTGACGGTCGTTTTATCCGCTTTTTATCCGGCCTTTTACCTGAGCCGTTTTTCGCCGCTGGAAATACTCGGCAAGCGGGTGAAATTCTCCCGGCGCCGGCTGACGGCTGCGACAGTTGTGTTTCAGTCGGCGGTTTCGATCGTCCTGTTGTCCGTCATCGTGACGCTGTACAAGCAGACGGCTTATCTGGAGAAACTTCCGCTGGGATATAACCCTGATAATTTGATGATTGTCAGGAATAACGAAACGATTAATAAAAGTTACGAGGCCGTGAAGCAGGAATTGTTGAAACAGCCCGAAATAAAAAATGTCGGCGGTTCGTATCATGTTTTTGGCGCCGGTTGGAGTGGTCAGGCTATTGCGAATGGGGAAGAGAAGGATAAACCCCGTTCGATTAACGAATATCGCCTGATGACCGGTATGCCGGAACTGATGGAGCTGGAACCGGTCGAAGGACGTTTCTGGCGCGAAGACGACCCGGACAGCATCCCGATGCTTATCTTCAACGAAGCGGCGGTAAAGATGCTGGGCGGCGAATCACCCCTTGAAAAGACGTATTTCTATAACGGGAGGCAGGCCAAAGTGGTCGGCGTGATCAAAGATTTCTATTACAACAATCCGGTGTTGAGTATTGAACCTATTGTGTTGACACGCATGTCCTATCCGAGATTTATTAACATCCGCTTCCGCGAGGGAGTCAGCTCCATTCATGCGCACGAAATCGCACAGTCCGTTTTTCAGCGGTTCGATCCTGAATTTGTCCTCAACCCGGAGTGGAGCGTGGATATTTACGCCCGCAAATTCAAGGAGATAAAAACGATTATGGGGATGGTGTTGATTGGTTCGCTGGTCGCTATTTTTGTGGCCATGCTCGGCTTGCTGGCCATTCATCTGTTCACGGCCATGCGCCGGATGAAAGAAATAGGTATCCGCCGGGTACATGGCGCCGGACGCAGTTCGATATTTGTCCTGCTCTCGCTGGACGTTCTGAAATGGATCGGCTATGCGGCGGTGGCGGCGATTCCCGCGGCGGCTTATTTTGTCGCCCGGATGCTGGAGAGTTATACCAATCGTGTGTCGCCGGACTGGGTGGTCTTTGTCCTGCCGGTCGTGGCGCAGTGTGTGATTGCCCTCCTGACCACTTCGGGCGTCAGCCTGAACGCCCTGATGCGTAATCCGGCGGAAATAATAAAATCGGAATAAAAACAGGTAGAATTAAACATTTAGTATAAACAATTGTGTACCTTTACAGCGTGCACCTGAAAAAAACAAAAAATCATGATTAAAATTGAGAATTTAAAGAAAGTGTTCCGCACGGAAGAAGTAGAAACCGTAGCGTTGAACGATGTATCACTGGAAGTAAGCGAAGGCGAGTTTATTGCAATTATGGGGCCTTCGGGTTGTGGCAAATCAACGTTGTTGAATATTCTCGGGTTGCTGGACAATCCGACGGCGGGAACGTATTACCTTGCAGGACAGGAGGTAGGTCATTTGAAAGAAAAAGATCGCACGCAGGCACGCAAGGGAAACATCGGTTTTGTGTTCCAGAGCTTTAACCTGATTGAAGAAATGAGTGTCTTTGAAAACGTGGAACTGCCGTTGATTTACATGAAAATTAACAAGACAGAACGCAGGAAACGGGTAGAAGAAGCCTTGAAGCGGATGAATATCAGTCACCGTGCGAAGCATTTCCCGAACCAGCTTTCCGGCGGACAGCAACAGCGCGTAGCCATTGCCCGCGCCGTAGTAGCCAATCCCAAACTGATTCTGGCCGACGAGCCGACCGGTAACCTGGATTCCAAAAACGGTCACGACGTGATGGATTTGCTTTCGGAACTGAACAGGGAGGGCACGACCATCGTAATGGTAACCCACTCCCAGCACGACGCATCGTTTTCGCACCGCATCGTCAACCTGTTCGACGGACAGATTGTGACGGAGGTGCAGAGCAAAATGTAGCACTTTTCAAATTAAAAATTAAAAATTAAAAGAGGGCAGGGCAAGAGGTAGCCCGGGGTATGACTATGAACTGTGAACGATGTATGTAAACCATCGTTCACGGTTTTATAAAAAAAGTCGATCTTTGAAATATTGGTTTACACGTTTTTAATGGGGAAAAATTTGCTTCGTTAAAGGGGATAAAGTATCTTTGCAACGAATGTATAAAATGATTGATTATGGTACGTACGATTATTACACCGGAAAATACGGATATTCATTTATTGATACCGGAAAATTATGTGGGGAAAACCGTAGAGGTTACATTGCTTGTTTTAGATGAGTTGGAACAATATACTCCGGCGTCGCCTTGCCGGATGACGGTCGGGGAACTTAAAGCAGAAGTTGAGCAAGCGGTTGCAGAGTATGAAAATGGATTGTACACAACTCAGGAAGAACTCGAAAGGCGAATCGAATCATGGTAGTCAAGTGGACGAACAAAGCCGGTTTGCGATTAAATGAGATTCATGAATATTACCGAGAAGTTGCTAATGAAAAAGTCGCA
>JAITDQ010000235.1 GCA_031282485.1 Tannerella sp.
CCGAAGCCGTGCGGTGCATCGGGTTTCAGGTTAATAATGTCGATACAGGGGATGTTACGGCCGGAAATGACGTATTGATGATCATCCGTCACGCCGCCGCCCCTTGCGTTGATAAAATATTTACCGTACCCCAGATCCCTGGCCGTACTCCAAACCCGCTCCACAACGGGAGCTGCATGATACATTGAAAGGGATTCCTTATAAAAAGTAGCGTCTTTATGCCCCACCATATCCAGCAGGATGCCGAAATCCGCCTTATAGCCGGGGACATGGGGGTTTTTAGCCCAGAACTGCGACCCCAGACACCAAGTGCCTTCCTTGTGTTCTTTCACAAAATCAGGCGTTCCGTAATCTTCAGCGTCAAAAAATATGATATCAACGCCCGTATCAATACCGGAAGGATCTATCCGGCGGGCGATCTCCAGCAAAACGCCAACGCCGCTGGCGCCGTCGTCAGCGCCGTCTATGGGTTTATGATTGTTCGCTGCATCCGCATCCTGGTCCGAATAAGGGCGCGAATCCCAATGGGCAAATAAAAGAATGCGTTTCCTGCTGTCCGGGTTAAATGCTCCTATTATATTTTTTGCCTGCAGCCTGTCGCCATTATAGGCGGTCAGAACGGCTTCCTGAACATACACTTTCGCGCCGTGGCGTTCGAGTTCGGACGCCAGATAGCCGGCACAGGCCTTATGCGCCGGCGTATTGGGAACGCGCGGCCCGAATGTAACCTGCTTGGCTACAAAAGAATATGCGCTGTCAGCATCAAATGACGGCACAGCCACAGCGCCGCCCTTATCTGTACCGTTAACAGGCTCAACCGCCGAATCATTTCCTTTCGTAGCCGTCTTCTGACTGCAACACGAAAAAAGCAAACTGCCAAAAAATAAATAAACAAACCTACTCATGAGATTTCTAAATTAAAAATTAAAAGATTATTGTGAGTTGGGATCGCGATCCGCTCATTTTCATTCTATCGCTATCGAGTGCATAAAACATGTGACTGTTTCATCTAAAACATCAACCGTCACCACCTAATTGTCAATTATTAATTATTAATTGTCAATTGTTCTTCCATCACCCTCATCAGGTTCCCGCCCCAAATTCGGGCAATACTTTCGTCATCAAAGCCTTCCGCAATCAGGCGCATTGTTATTTGGATAAGTTCATTTGCGGCACGACAGCCCGTCAATTCGCCGTCGCCGTCAAAATCCGAGCCGATGCCTACATGATCAATGCCCGCCACATCAACGATATGACAGATATGCCTTATCGCATCACTTAACGACGCCTTACCGGCATCTTCATTAATAAACGCTTTATACAGGCATACCTGCACTGTGCCTCCCTGCGATGCCAGTGCGCGAATCATGTCATCATCAAGATTCCGGCGGTGGTTACATAACGCCCGCGACGAAGAATGAGAAGCAATCACAGGCTTCCTGCTATATTTCAAAACATCATAAAACGTATTGTCGGATGCATGCGAAACGTCTATCATCATACCCAACCGATTCATTTCCGCTACAACATCCCGTCCGAAAGGACTTAAACCGCCCCATTCTCCGTGTCCGGCAGCCGAATCGCAAATATCATTATCGCCGTTATGGCACAGTGTCATATACACAACGCCCAAATCCTTAAAACGTTCCAGACGCCCGATATCCTTACCGATAGCATATCCGTTTTCGACGCCCGGTAAAACGGCTTTTTTCCCTTCCCGTTTCAACCGTCGCAACTCATCCGCCGTACGGGCTATCCCCATACGATCCGGATGAAGACCGGCCTGACCGATCACCTTCGACAAACGCTCCCGTGCATATTCGTATGCCTTTTGAGACGACGCTTCATCACGCTTTCCCTGCGGAATATATGCGACCATAAATACGGCGTCCAAGCGTCCTTCCTCCATTAACGGAAGATTCACCTTCCCGCCTTCCCTGCGTCCCAGATCGAACGTGTCAAAAAGCATCGGCGTGTCGGTGTGGGAATCGATCGTCAGTATACGTTCGTGCAAATTTTTAGCTTTGGCAAACACTTCCGCCAGCCCCACATGATAACGGAATAAATCCAGCATCGTTTCATTGCCCGCAACAGCCATAGGCTCCGGATGCCACTGAACGCCGAATATCGGATATTCGGGGTGTTCAATCGCTTCATTCAGTCCATCCGGCGATGCGGCCGCAGCAATAAATTCCGGTGCAATATCCTTTACTGCCTGATGATGAAATGAATTAACAGGAAGTGTCTGCCGCGAAGGATTTTTTAAAGCGGCTTTCAGTTTGGAAGGAATATCCGTCAGGATAACCGTATGCGTCGCAACATCGCGGGCTTCTTCCTGACTGTGCTTCAATGCTTCTGCGGAAAAACAGGTATGAATATCCTGATAAAGCGTTCCGCCGAAAGCGACGTTTATAACCTGATGACCGCGACAAATGCCGAAAACGGGCAACTGGCGGTTGAAAGCAAGCCTCAACAGCAAAAAGTCGTACTCGTCGCGATACGAATCCGTATCTCCGGTTTCAGGTACAGGTTCTTCATCCAGATATAACGCATCAATATCGCCGCCGCCCGACAGTATAATCCCGTCGAGCGTATCCACGACGGTTGCCAAAGCATGAATATCCGTCGTAACGGGCAATAATACCGGTGCGCCGCCCGCCATTATAACCGACTGAAAATAAGGCTCCGCAATGCAGGAAAGACCTTCTTTCCGGTTGGCGGAAATACCGATCTTCGGCCTCCGGTACGAAGCGTCCGATGTCCGGTCATCAACCTTATGATACAAGTTCGGCAATAAAGACATACTCTCCCGCTTTCAACTTCCCACGTTCAGTTAATTAAGCATCAATATTGGCATACGTAGCGTTTTCTTCGATAAACTCACGGCGTGGGCCTACGTCTTCTCCCATAAGCATGGCAAAGGTGGAATCCGCTTCAACCGCATTATCAATCGTTATCTGCTTCAGCGTACGGTGTTCCGGGTTCATGGTCGTATCCCACAGCTGGTGGTCGTTCATCTCACCCAAACCTTTATACCGTTGTGTGTGAACCTGACTCTCGTTTCCCCCCGCATACGTATCTATAAATTTCTGGCGCTGCTGTTCTGTCCAGCAATATTCTTCAACCTTACCTTTCCGGCACAGATAGAGCGGCGGCGTAGCGAGGTAAACATAACCTTTCTCTATCAGCCCGCGCATGCGACGGAAGAAAAATGTCAATATCAGCGTTGCAATATGGCTTCCGTCCACATCGGCATCGGTCATGATAATCACTTTATGATAACGCAGCTTCGTAAGATTCAACTCCTTCGGGTCTTCTTCCGTTCCGATCGTAACCCCCATGGCGCGATAGATGTTCTGGATTTCTTCACTTTCGAACACTTTATGCTCCATGGCTTTCTCTACATTCAGAATCTTGCCGCGCAACGGCAGGATAGCCTGAAAATTACGGTCGCGTCCCTGTTTTGCCGTACCTCCTGCCGAATCGCCCTCGACAAGGAACAGTTCACAATCCACCGCATCTTTCGACGAACAGTCGGCCAGCTTGCCGGGCAGTCCGCCGCCGGTAAGCGGCGATTTGCGCTGCACCAGTTCGCGTGCCTTGCGTGCGGCCTGACGTGCGGTAGCGGCGAGAATCACCTTGTCCACAATCACTTTCGCTTCCTTGGGATGCTCCTCCAAGTAATAGCCGAGGGCTTCTCCCACCGCCATATCAACGGCGCCCATCACTTCGTTGTTTCCAAGCTTCGTCTTAGTCTGTCCTTCAAACTGCGGCTCCGCAACTTTTATGGAAATGACAGCCGTAAGACCTTCCCTGAAATCGTCGCCCTGAATTTCAACTTTAGCCTTTTCAAGCAGTTTTGAATCCTCTGCGTATTTTTTCAGCGTGCGGGTCAATCCGCGACGGAATCCGGAAAGATGCGTACCTCCTTCTATCGTATTAATATCATTCACATAAGAGAAAACACTCTCGTTATACGACGTATTGTATGTCATAGCCACTTCTACGGGGATGTTCTGCTTTTCCGTAATAATATGTATAACGTCGTGGATAAGAGGTTCTTTTGTTCTGTCTGCATAACGGACAAATTCTTTCAGTCCTTCGTCGGAATGAAATACTTCCTTCTTATACGTACCGTCTTCATGAACAACGCGTTTATCCGTCAACGTAAGATAAATGCCCGCATTGAGAAACGCAAGTTCGCGCATGCGGTTTGCCAGAATCTCATATTTATATTCCGTAACGGTAAAAATTGAAGCGTCCGGCTTAAACGTTATGATCGTTCCCGTCGTGTCGCTTGTCCCTATCTCTTTTATATCGCCCAGCGCTTTACCGATAGAGAACTCTTGGACATAAACCTTGCCGTTGCGGTGAACTTCGGCTTTCAAATACGTCGACAATGCATTCACGCACGACACTCCGACGCCGTGCAGTCCTCCCGACACTTTGTAAGTTCCCTTGTCGAACTTACCTCCGGCATGAAGTATCGTTAACACAACTTCCAGCGCCGACTTGCCTTCCTTTTCATGAAAATCGACCGGAATACCCCGTCCGTCATCCGTAACACGGATTGAATTGTCTTCATTTATAATGACTTCTATATTTTTACAATAACCGGCCAGCGCTTCGTCTATGGAGTTGTCAACAACTTCATAGACCAGATGATGCAATCCTTTTTCACCCGTATCGCCAATATACATTGCCGGGCGTTTTCGCACAGCTTCCAAACCTTCAAGTACCTGTATATTCTTCGATGAATACTCATTACTTGCTTCTTTCAATTCTTCTTCACTCATATATTCTTTAATATTATCAATTTAGTTTTCCAAAAAAGCTAACAAATATCGCAATTTTTTCCGAATTTGAAAAATTTCGACAGGTTAAAATTGCCAAAATGTTGAAAAACAAAAAGGCGACCTTCGACAGTCACCTTCACGTAGCCCGTAGGGGAATCGAACCCCTCTTTTGAGAATGAGAATCTCACGTCCTAACCGATAGACGAACAGGCCATAAGTAGAAAAAAGCTAAACCGCAAAAGTTCAGCTTTCATATACCTGCGACAGAGGGAACCGCCATTCAAACACTCATCGCGTTAACACGCTTTGCAATCTTCGATTTCAGATTTCCTGCCTTATTCTTATGAATAACATTCTTTTTCGCCAACTTGTCAAGCATTGAGCATACTTTCGGAAACAATTCCTTTACTTCGTCCCTGTCTTCCGACGTACGGATTTTCTTTAACGCATTACGCATCGTCTTTGCGGCGTAACGGTTACGCAAAGTGCGAGCTTTTGTCTGACGAACTCTTTTTACTGATGATTTGTGATTAGCCATCTTTTTTTATCTTATTCCTTCAATTATTTATCTTTAAACATTCATTCTGCAAATTCAACTTTTCCGTAGCCCGTAGGGGAATCGAACCCCTCTTTCAAGAATGAAAATCTTGCGTCCTAGCCGATAGACGAACAGGCCATCCGTCGCATTGACAGCGGCATTTCAAGTATTTATCAATGCCCTTTGCCGTTTTGCGAGCGCAAAGATACTGCTTTTAATTTATACTCCAAATTTTTCTGCTTTTTTTTTCAAAAAAAACCGGTTGTTTTTGAAAAAAATGCCCTACATTTGTACGCAAAAGCGCTAATTATGTTGCATAAAACCAAAGGAATCGTACTGCGTACCTTTCCGTACAACGACAAATACATTATTATAAATATGTATACGGAATATTTCGGACGTGTTTCATACATGACCTCGAACTCCCACGGGAAAAGAGCAAAGGTTCCACACGCCCTTTTGCAGCCTTTGTCCATACTTGACATGGAGGTCGAACATCTTAACAACAGAGATATACATCGCATAAAAGAGGTAAAATCCGATTATCCCTTTTCGCAAATACACTGTCATCCCGTCAAAAATGCGATTGCGCTGTTCCTTTCGGAGATACTTTACCGCATCATTCAGGAACGGGAAAGCAATCCGCCCCTGTTCGACTACCTTTGCCGCTCCATAAAATGGCTCGATATAGCGGATGCCGGAATAGCAAATTTTCATCTTACGTTTTTACTCCAGCTGTCCGTCTACATAGGCATCCGGCCAAACGGCAAATCCTACAAACCCGACTGTTTTTTCGATTTGCTGAACGGCGTCTTCACCGATTCCATTCCGGAACACAACCATTACCTGAATAAGGAAGAAAGCCTTGTATTCGAACGCCTCCTGCGGATAAATTATGAAAATATGGCCGTCTATTCATTTACCGGACAGGAACGTTCGGCTATAATCCGCCAAATCATACAGTACTACCGGCTCCATTTGTCCGATTTTCCCCAAATAAAATCTCTTGCCGTAATGCAAAGTTTATTCAGCGATTAGCCCTTTCATTCCCTCCAATCCCCCTCCAATCCGTCAGACTTATGCCTCTCCGTCATACGGCTGATTAACATAAGGAAACGTTCCGTATGCTTTTTTATGAAATCTAATCGAATAATAACTCATTTATGGGATATGCCATTAACAAAAACAGTTATATCTTTGCGAAATTATTTTTTTATTTATCCGGAAATCAATAAAAGTCATGAAAAGAATATCGGTATTTCTTCTTTTTCTTTTAACTGTCCTGACACTGTCCGTGAATGTACAGGCCGGTACGGTTTTGTTCACAAATGAAAAGACGCCCGATTATATGCAAAAAACGGAAACCGCGTTCCCGGAAGCAGCCGTAGATGCTCACAGCCGGGAAAATATGCAAACGAAAGAGAAACGATTGTATACGTGGTTGGGCATTGCATGTGCGGTTGCACTTTTGCTGGCGTTCGGACTGTTTCTCTACCGGCATAAGCGGCTAAACGCCGAAGAAATCAATCAATTTAAAAAAGAAAAACAATTAATCGCGACGCAAGCGATACTGGAGGGCGAGACCGCGGAGCGTACGCGGCTTGCACGCGACCTGCATGACGGACTGGGCGGCATGCTTTCCGTTATCAAACTGAATCTAAGCGAGATAAGCAACAGTTCCGTTTTAAATGACACGGATACAAACCGTTTTAACAATGCAATGAATTTGATTGACCAGTCCATCGTAGAATTGCGGCGCATCGCACATCACATGATGCCGGAATCATTGTTGCGCTTCGGTTTGAAAACATCCATTGAAGATTTTTGCCATACGATTCCGCATGCACATTTCCATTATTACGGCAGCGAAGAGCGGCTGGAACGGCGGCTGGAAGTGCTCCTGTACCGTTGCGCTTTCGAACTGGTAAACAATGCCGTGAAATATGCAAAAGCCAAAGATATCAACGTACAGTTGATAATCGACAGCGGGCTGGTATCACTTACGGTTCACGACAACGGTATCGGATTTGATCCGCTTCGAGACACAATCGGAAGCGGATTAAGAAATATACGTACCAGGGTGTCGGCATTTAACGGCAAAATATTCATCCATTCTTTTCCCGAAAAGGGCACGGAAGTGAATATCGAATTTGAGAATACACACGATACGAAAATTTAGTTTTTACAAAATAAAAAAATCACGTATGATTACAGTACACATAACAGACGACCACAAAATGTTTACCGAGGGATTGCGCATTTTGATAAATGAATCGACCATCGCTACCGTAACAGGCGTATCTCATTCCCTGTCGGAATGTAGAAAAGTCCTTGCCTTTAAAAGACCGGATGTTTTATTGCTTGACATCAAATTACCGGACGGCAACGGAATTGATTTCTGCGCCGAAATACATGAAAAATATCCCGAACTTAAAACATTGGCGCTCACTACCCACGACGAATATTCCGTCCTGCGCCGCATGATGGAAAACGGTGCGAATGGCTATATCCTGAAAAACGCTCTTTCCGAAGAAATCATTACCGGAATAGAAGCCGTAATGAACGGCGAAGTATTTCTCTGTGAAGAAATAGATGCGCTTATCAAAAAACAGAAAAATCAGGCGATATGGCTTACAACACGCGAACAGGAGCTATTACGCCTTATCGTTGACGGTTATACAAACCAGGAAATGGCCGACAAACTGTACCTCGGCGTTGAAACGGTCAAAACCTACCGCAAAAATCTTATCCTGAAACTCGGAGCAAAAAACTCTATGGTACTCGTAAAAATGGCACTCGAAAACAAATTGATATAAAGTGCAACACATGACAAACGTACGACACCATTTACGATGTTCTTGACGGATTATGCGGCACGGCAGCGATAGTAATACTTATTTTTTTTCTCGTTTATTGCCGGACTGTTCATATCAAACAAATGACGCTTTAGAATGTCTCGTCACCGCAAATGCAACGAAGCAATCCAAGCGTCATTCTTCTTTTTTTCTCATGTAAATGAGGCGGCGCAGGAAGCCGTTTACTTATCAAAACACATAAAAACAGGAACGACGTCACGTCGTTCCCATCAAAGCTAAAACTAAATCTAAACAAAAACACTAAAAATGATATCGCTCTTGGTCAAACAAGAGCTTTTATTTTCTTCTATCACGCACA